>JANZQE010000123.1:0-8108 GCA_038040705.1 Clostridium sp.
TATATAGAAGATGAGTCACAAAAGATTGAAATCTATAAAAAAATTGCTGCTATTGATTGTTATGAGTATATGTTAGACATACAAGAGGAAATAGAGGATAGATTTTCTGATATACCTGTGCCAGTTGCAAATCTTATGAATATAGCTTATCTTAGAAGCATGGCATCAAAGGTAGGAATAATAGAAATAAAAGATGCAGATGAGGAGGTAATACTACAATTTGATAGTGGTGATCGGATAAATGCAACGTTAGTTAAAGAACTAATTAATAAATACAATAGGAGTATTGTGTTTAAGCTAGGTAGTAAACCGGCATTCGCATACAAAAACAAAAATCTAACAAAAGAAGATACTATTACAAATCTCATAGACATTGTGAAGCATATAAAAAGTATAGTTGAAAAAAAATAAATTTATGATAAAATTAATAAGTGTTGTATTAGTAATTCAAATCACAATATCATATATAGAATGGAGGAAATGGAATGAGAAACGCAAAAAAAATAATTAGTATGGCTATATTAACTATATTAACTACATCGTTAATTGGCTGTAATATGATCGAAAAAACACCAGAAGGTATTGCTAAAAGTGTGGTAGCAAAGGTTTTTGACACTGAAGTAACAAGAGGAGAGGTGGATAAAGAGTTAGCAACTATCTTGCCTCAAATCGAGGAGCAGTACGGAGAAAATTATGCCAGCAATACTGAAGCTATGGATGCAATAGCAACTCAAAAGACTCAAATATTAGAGGGTCTAATTAAACGAAAAATCGTAAATTATAAAGCAGAAGAACTAAAAGTAATGCCTACTGAAGCTAAACTAAATGAAGAAATAAATAAACAATTAGAAATATTTAAAAAAGGGTATGAAACTGAAGAGAAATTTCAAGAAGATCTAAAAAAATATAACATTACAGAAGCAAAATTAAAAGAAAATTTAAAACCAAGTGTTGTTGAAACTGCACTATACGAAGAAGTAACAAAAGACGTTAAAATAGACGAGACTAAGGAAAAAACATACTACAGCGATAATCCGGTTATGTTTACTGAAAAGCCAAATAGAGTTCAAATAGCACATATTTTAGTTGCAACTGAAGAAGAAGCATTAGCTGTAAAAAAACGTTTAGATGCTGGCGAAGATTTTGCAGCATTGGCAAAAGAAACAAGTACAGATGCAGAGACTAAAGACACTGGTGGAGACTTAGGATTTATTGAGTATACTAATACTCAAATTGATGAAATATTAATAAAAGCGGCTATTGCCACACCAAAAGGTAAGGTTTCAGCACCTATTAAAATGGATTATGGAGTTCATTTAATAAAAGTTATTGAAAAAGAAGAGTATCCTGTAAAGAAATTTGAAGTTGTTAAGGAAGAAATACAAAAAACACTATTAGAACAGGAAAAAGCAACGACATGGAACGATAAAATGTTAGAGTGGCAAGAAGAAGGAAAAATAACGAAAAATGAAAAAAATCTATAAATTTTTTTTATAAAGAATACCTTTAATTTGAAGGTATTCTTTATTTTTTTGTAAAACAAAATTAAACATATACAATTGTGCATAAAATTTCAAGTTTGGAAAATAATAATAGTGTAAGTTTAATATATACGATTTTATATAAGGAGGGAATTAGTTAAATGAAAGCAACTGGCATAGTAAGACGTATAGATGATTTAGGAAGAGTCGTTATACCTAAAGAAATAAGAAGAACTCTCAGAATACGAGAAGGAGATCCTTTAGAAATATTTACGGATAGAGAAGGTGGAGTTATTTTAAAAAAATACTCGCCAATAGGTGAATTAAGTGAATTTTCTAAGGAATATGCTGATTCGTTACAACAAACTATCGGTAATGTAATAATTATATGCGATAAGGATAACATAATATCTGTAAGTGGCGGTGCTAAAAAAGAATATGTTGATAAGAAAATCAGTATAGAATTAGAAAAAATTATGGAGGATAGGAAAGCTATCATCTTAGGTGATGGCTCAGAAAAAATTATAGCATTGTATGATGATGAAATGCAAAACAAATATGGTGCAGAGGTTATTGCTCCTATAATAGCAGAAGGTGATGCAATTGGAGCGGTGATAATAGTATCTACAGAACCTGAAGCTAAATTTGGAAATCTAGAGTTAAAACTAGCCGAAACTGCTGCATCTTTTTTAGGAAAACAAATGGAACAATAAAGGTAAAGGATCGAAAAGTATATATTGCTGAGCAAATTGAAACGATTTGCAGTAATATATACTTTTATTTTTTTGTGATATGAGTAATAATAAGTCCTTTAATTAAGTAATTATAATCAGAGAATGTATTTTTATATGAACGATAGGAATACAAGGGGGTTATTATGAAGAAACAATCATTGATAAAAGGGACTATTATACTTGGGACGGCAGGAATATTTGCAAGGTTTTTAGGGCTATTTTTTAGAATCCCAATTCAGGCACTTATAGGAGACCAAGGCATGGGATATTATCAAATGTCTTATCCACTGTATATGACATTTGTAGCTGTAGCTTCAGGGGTTCCGATAGCGATGTCTAAATTTATTGCAGAAATGAATGCAAAAAATGATGAGGAAGGCGCTCTCCAGGTCTTAAGGCAAACACTTTTTTTTATGATTGCATTAGCCTCGGCAGTTACAGTACTTATGTTAATGTTTGCAAGGCCTATTATATCTATATTGAGATGGGATCCTAAATCATATTACTCATTTATGGTTATTGCTACTGCTCCAATTTTTGTTTCTATTATGTGTACATTTAGAGGTTATTTTCAGGGGCTTCAGAATGTTAGGCCCACTGCTATTTCTCAAATAGTAGAACAGATTGGAAGAGTTTGCGCTGGAGTTTTATTTGCATATTTGTTATACCCAAGGGGCATTGAATATGCAGCTGCGGGAGCAGCTCTTGGAACTCTAGTTGGTGGAGCTATGGGAAGCATATATTTATATTTAACTTATATTAAATCTAAAAAAAGGTTGATTAGAAGAGTATCAAAGAAAAAACATATCTTGGCTGATTTAGGAAAGGCTGCACTACCAATTTCTATGGGGGCTGCAGTAGGCACTATTATGTCACTTATAGATTCAGTTCTAGTACCGCAACAACTTCTAAAAGCTGGGTTTTCACAATTACAATCAGCTGTGTTGTATGGACAGTTGACTGGAAAGGTGTTTACCCTGATGAATGTACCTTTGGCGCTTTCTGTGGCTCTGTGCGCATCATTAGTGCCGATTATTGCAGAAGCTTTTTATTTAGGAAGAAGAAGAGAACTTGTTAAAAGAGTAGATATGGCTTTGAAATTGTCTAATGTAATATCGCTTCCGTCTTCTTTGGGCATGTTTTTTATGGCTTACCCTATAATGCATTTAGTTTTTTTAAAAGATGCAGCAGGATATGAAATTTTAAAATATATATCTATTTCAATACCTTTTATAATTTTAACTCAAACAAGCACTGCAATACTTCAAAGCATAGGTAATTATATGAAGCCTGTATATAATTTGGGGATAGGCTGCATAGTAAAAGTTATCGTAACATATGTGTTAGTTTCCATGTCATCTGTAAATATATACGGGGCAGTTATAGGAAGCATATTGGGATATGTTACAAGTTGTATATTAAACATGAACGAGTTAAAGAAAAATTTAAACTTAAAGGTCAATATTGTGGGCGCTTTTGTGAAACCAGCTTTTGCCTCTATTATAATGATAATTGCAGTTGTATTTAGCAACGCTAGTGTTTATAATTATACAATGAGCGTAGGGCTGTCTTGTGTAATATCAATAATGATAGGTATTATTGTTTATTTATTATTTATTTTTTTATTGGGAATATTTGAATACGCAGAAATTAAAAAGAAATTTTGCAAATAAAATAAAAATAAGGGAGTGAAAGCTAATGATTAAAGTAGTAGGACTTGGTCCTGGTGCAATAGAATCACTAACTATAGGAACGTTAGAAGTTCTTAAAGGCGGCAAAAAAATATACCTTCGAACAAAAAAACACCCCACCGTTGATTACTTAAATTCTATAGGCATTGTGTTTGAAACCTATGATGATAGATATGAGAAGCATAATAATTTTGATGATGTATATAGGGCTATTGCAGAAGATCTTATCGAAGAGCACAATAAATATGGAGATATTATTTACGGAGTACCAGGTCATCCTCTTGTGGCAGAAACATCAGTTAAACTTTTAATAAATCTTTGCGATCTAAAAGGAATAAACATAGAAATTCTCCCTGCAGTTAGCTTTATTGATGCAGTTATTGAAAGTTTAAAATTAGATCCTATTTGCGGACTTAAAATTATAGATGCCTTTGACATAAAGGATCAAATTATGGATAAGAGAGTAGGAGTCATAATAACGCAAGTCTACAATAAATCTATAGCATCAGATGTAAAACTTGCACTGCTAGAGTATTATAAAGATGATATGGAGATTTATTTTGTTAGAGCAGCAGGTGTAAAAGGTCTAGAGAGTACAAGGAAAATTAATTTGTATGAACTAGATAGACAAGAAGATGTGGATTACCTAACTTCAATTTACATACCAAGAGAATTAGATGCTACAAATGATTTTCATGACCTAATTAAGGTAATAGATACGTTAAGAGGGGAAAATGGATGTAAGTGGGATAAGTGTCAGACCCATGAATCACTGAAAAAAAATCTTATTGAAGAATGTTATGAGGTTTTAGAAGCTATAGATGAGAAGGATGAAGATAAAATTATTGAGGAACTGGGCGACGTACTCCTACAAGTGATATTTCATGCACAAATAGGAAAAGAACAAGGATATTTTAATATAAATGATGTTATCAAAGGAATTACGAATAAGATGATAAATAGGCATCCTCATATTTTTGCAAATAAAGAATGTTTGAACTCGGAAGAGGTTTCAATAAATTGGGAAAATATTAAGATGGTAGAAAAAGGATTCAGTAATTATACAGATACATTAAAACATGTTCCGAAAAATTTGCCGGGGCTTATGAGAGCAGAGAAGGTTCAACAAAAGGCGTCAAAATTTGGGTTTGACTTCGATTGTGTTGAGCCTGCTATGGATAAAGTGCTAGAAGAATTACAAGAAGTAAAAGATGTATATAAAGGGAAAAATAGGGCAAAAATAGTAGAGGAAGTGGGAGATTTAGTGTTTTCTACTGTAAATGTTGCTAGATTGCTTGACATTGACCCTGAATTTGCAGTAAATTATACTATAGATAAATTTATTGACCGCTTTCAGTACATAGAGGAAAATGCGAGGGATAGAAACTTAGATTTAGCCAATATGTCACTTGCACAAATGGATGCGCTATGGAATGAATCTAAAGGACTATAAATTTATTTGAAAACAAAATTAGTCACAAAAGAAGGAATTTCAAAGTTGGTGAAGAATATGCTTTTAATAGCGTATTCAATAATAAGGAGGTAACAAATATGAACAAATCAGAATTAATTGCAAAAATTGCAGAAAAATCTCAGTTAACAAAAAAAGATGCAGAAGCAGCGTTAAAAGGAATTATAGAAAGTATTGAAGAGACATTAGAAAAAGGTGAAAAAGTTCAACTAGTTGGGTTTGGAACTTTTGAAACAAGAGCAAGAGCTGCTAGAATGGGAAGAAATCCAAGAACAAAGGAAGAAATCCAAATTTCAGCATCAACAGTTCCAGTATTTAAAGCTGGTAAAGAATTTAAAGATATAGTAAATAAATAATCTTTGCTATGATGTAAAAACCTGGATGTAGATCTGGGTTTTTTATTTTAAAAACATTGGCCTAAAATAATTAATTATGTTAAAAAGGGAGATGCGAATATGAGGCTTGATAAATATTTAAAGGTTTCAAGAATTATTAAGAGACGGACTATAGCAAAAGAAGCATGCAGTAGTGGCAGAGTCTCTATTAATGATAAAGTCGCGAAAGCGGGGACCGTAGTAGCAGAAGGAGACACTATAGAAATAAAGTTTGCAAATCAAATTTTAAAAGCTAAAATAATTAACATTTTAGAACATGTGACAAAAGATACTGCAAAACAAATGTATGAAATGATTTCAGGAAAAGAAGACAAGGAATAATAAATGTTGATAAATATAATTCTTAATTAGGGATAATAAGCATATATATTTTATAGGGATATAATGGTATATATTGAATTGAGAATTAAGAATGGATTCCTTAATTCCCAGTTTTATTATTAAACTTAATAAGGGGGATATTATGGAAGCGAAAAAAGAAATGAAAATAGAAGATAAAAAAAGCAATTTGATGCTTGAAAACAGGAATAAATTAAACATAAGCGGAATTATTGAGGTTATAAATTTTAATGAAAATCAAATATTATTAAATACTAATGTTGGAACAATGATTATAAAAGGACAGGACCTAAAGATGAACAAATTAGATGTACAAAACGGAGATGTAGTAATCACTGGTAAAGTTGATTCGTTTGTCTACACTAGTGGCATTAGTAAAGATAAAAAAGATAGTATAATATCAAGATTGTTTAGGTAGAATAGTTATGATAATATCATTAATAGGCCAAGTTAAACTTATAATTTTCGGATTGCTAGCGGGGGTAATAACTGGAGTATGTTTTGATATATATAGATTAATAAGAGGATTCGGAAATACTAATAAAATTATGACTATAATACAAGATTTGCTATTTTGGGTATTAACTTCTATAGTCGTTTTCATATTTTTGATGTATACTAATGAAGGATATATAAATTTTTATGTGTACTTGTGTTTAATAATAGGAGTATACTTATACTTGAAATGCTTGAGCACTGTTTTTATTAAAGTACAATTTAACCTTATGAAATTCTATGGAAAAGTATTTAGAGTTGTGTGGAATGCTATTTTATACCCAGCAAATTTATTGTTTTATAAGCAAAAAATAAAAAAAAAACAAAAATTATAAAGAAATAGCTTGAAGAAATGTGAAATACAAATTAAAATAGATTAAGAAGCACAAGGAATACTCATTCCATTGAGAGGAAAAGGGTATGGAATATGAAAAAAAAATTTGGTATTAAGAGTGTCATACTAGCTTTTGCACTGGTATATGTTTTATATATCTTAATTCAACAAGAGGTAACCATGGTTAGACAAAAGAAAGAGATACAAAAGTATAATGTAGAATTACAGAATATGAAAGAAGTTAATAAATCGTTGCAAGATGAAGTAGAGTTATCTAAAACTGATAAGTATTTAGAAAAATTGGCAAGAGAGATTTTAGGGCTTGTTAAAGAAGGTGAAACTCCTGTAATGGATAATAAAAACTAAACACTATAATTATGCTTATTTTTAAATTAATATATAAAATAAAAAACATTATTTTTGAGGAGGAACTTTTTAATATGACCTTAATGGCTGGAAGTATTGTCGAAGGCAAAGTAGTAAATATCACCAATTTTGGTGCGTTCGTAGAAGTGGATGGTAAAACAGGATTAGTACACATATCTGAGGTATCAGATACATTTGTTAAAAATGTAAATGATCATCTTAAAGAAAATGATATTGTAAAAGTTAAAGTGATTTCTGTGGATGATAACGGTAAAATAAGTTTATCCATAAAACAGGCTGGAGTACCTAAAAGGTCTATTAAACCAATGGAAATAGACTGGGAAAAGGAAAAAATTAAAGCAAATGCAACTGGATTTGAAGATATAATGACTAAATTTTTAAAAGATAGCGAAGAAAGATTTCAAGATGTTAAAAAGCATCAAGAAGGAAAAGGCAGAGGGTATAGTAAAAAAACTTCTAGTTATTAGTGATTATGTAGGAACTAAATGTTTAGTTCCTATTTTAAAAGAAATAAAAAGTCATTGACAATGGATTGTGCATCATATATAATAAAACATGTCGCTATGAAGTAGCACTAAATTTTATAGTGAGTATGCCAAGAACAAATATGCTGGAGTGGCGGAACTGGCAGACGCACAGGACTTAAAATCCTGCGGTGGTTAAACACCGTACCGGTTCGATTCCGGTCTTCAGCACCAAATATCGCGGGATGGAGCAGTTGGTAGCTCGTCGGGCTCATAACCCGAAGGTCGTAGGTTCAAGTCCTACTCCCGCAACCAAT
>JANZQE010000124.1:0-3524 GCA_038040705.1 Clostridium sp.
GAATCTCTGCTATAACCTTTTGACTTGTGGGGAAAAATTCTATTAAATAGTGCACCGACCTATATCCTGATTTTCTAGAATGAATTTCAATATTTAAATCCTCAAATCTTTTGGTATCATCACCTTCGCGAACGTTAGCAGTTATTTCAATTACTTTCCAAGTACTATAAATGAAATTGTGTATATCTTCCCAATCTTCTTTAAAAATATGTATTGCTCTAACTCCAATTAGATCATTTATTTCTTCTTTATAGTTTTCGATAGAGAACTGGAATTCTGATCCATATTTCTCTTTTCGTCCTGTGGTCTTTCTAATTATTTTCTCTAATAATCTATCGGGTTCTTTAACTCTAGACTTAACTGAATGTATTTTTTTATGTGTCCTAAGCGTATCCGCTATAAACCCAGCCTGACTTTCATAACTACTTCTGTAGTTATCGTAGTCAATGTATATTCTTTTTAATACTTCCCAGTCTATTTCGTTGTTGCTAATATCATCTTCTGTAGTCTGAGTTTTCTTTAAAAAGTCTTCTTTATCCAGTTGCATGTTTCCCTCCTAATAACATAATATGCTAGTTTATTTCAGTATATTATTAACACTTTTCGTATACGCTTATATTAAAATGGAGCGCAGTTGAAAGTTTAGAAGTATTACTCGCTGATTCTCTCATCGAATTATCAAAAGTCCAATAATAAGGAGTCATTGAAATGAGGTTCTTTACGTCTTCTCCGTCTGCCCCCTCTTGTACGTCTATATTGTACTTAACTTCTGTAGTATTAATTAACTTAAATCCTTCAAAAATCGTTTGTTTTTCTTCATGTTTTCTAGCCTTTTCATATAATATTTCTTTTAACCCATATAAATGTTGCACTCCAGGAGTTACTACAACAAGCTTACCTTTATCCTTTAGAACTCTTTTAAGTTCCGCCTCATCAGAAGGCGCAAAATTCCTTATAATTATATCTATAGTATTTGTCATTATAGGTAGGTTAAAATTACTACCTACTATAAATTTTATTTTTTTATCTCTCTTAGTAGCATAAGTAACTGCTGCTTTTGAGATATCTACACCTATAAAATTAAATCCCTTATTTTTCATACTATTAGATTGTTCGCTATATATAGCTTCCTTTAATCTCCATAAAAAATATCCCTCTCCACAGCCAGCATCAAGTATATTTATGTTATCTCCACTTATATTTGATATTATTACCTGGTTTAATATATCAGAGAAATTGCAATAGTACCCTTTATTCAAAAAATCTCTACGTCCCTCCATCATTACTTTGCTATCCCCAGGTTCTTTTGTATTCTTTTGATTAGCAAGCAAAAGATTAATATACCCTTTGCTAGCTATATCATAACTATGACTATTTTCGCATACATACTGTTTTCCATGTTTCCCCAAACATAAGTTGCATACAGGACATTTTAATATAAATTCAATATTTTCTATTGCCACAAAATCACTGCCTTCTTTAACGCTCCACTAAAGTAGCTTATATATTTTTCATAATTATTAATTTCCATACTAACTTATTATAGCAAACAAATTGATACCTAACTATATAGTTTACTAATTTATTTCTCTACATAAGCACATTTTATATTCATACATAAATTCACTTCCTTATTTTAATTTAATATAATGAATTAAAAATAAGAAAATTAGTGTATACTATATATTGATTAATCAATGAGAAAGTTTGGTGATATTATAATGAAACCTGTAATTATGTTTGTAACTGAATGGTGTCCTTACTGCAAAAAAGCACTTACTTGGATGGATGCAATAAAAAAACAAAATCCACAATATGAGGATATAGATGTTAAAATAATTGATGAAGAACACCACCCCGATATAGCGAAAAAGTATACTTATTATTACGTACCTACCTACTACGTGGACGGGGTTAAAGTTCACGAAGGTGCTACCTCTAAAAGTATTATTACTTCAGTATTTGAAAAGGCCTTAGAATAAAACATATTCTAAACAATCATTTAGGCGAAAACATGTAGAATGTTTTGATAGTACACCATTCTACATGCTTTCGCCTTTATAACTAATCCCCTCTTTTTCAACAAAATCATTTCTCATATTTCATAATTTCCAATCTAAACTTCTTCTCGTTTTCTTTATGATTCTTCAACTTTTGAAGTTTTAAAACAATAAATTTGTTGGATTTTCGAGTGTTAATAATTTTTTTCCTGGTTTCTGAAAGGGATTTCTTTATCATAATTATTTTCTTGTTGCAGATTTGCATTGAATTATCAAAATCTTGCTTTTCTTCTCTCATTTTTTCTTTCTTACCATTACATTCCACAATTTTAGTTTTTATACTTGCATCATTGGAAAATTCAGAAAAAACTCTTCTATACCTTTTTATTACTAGTCTTTTTATGATTTTAAATTTCTCTCTACTAAGAAAGATAAGAAGAGCCTCCCT
This sequence comes from Clostridium sp., assembly GCA_038040705.1. Taxonomy (GTDB): domain Bacteria; phylum Bacillota; class Clostridia; order Clostridiales; family Clostridiaceae; genus Clostridium_AD. Next base: position 2,449 of record JANZQE010000124.1, read on the forward strand.
AAATTTTCTCCTTTCTTGTCTTTCCTTCGCAATTTTATGTTCTAATTTATTTATATGGACTTTAATGGTCTTAATCTCCTGCTTTTTAATTATAATTTTATCTTTTAATATTATTTGTTTTTCTTCATAGTTTACTATATTCAATTTGTTTATATCTATATTTACAATAAATTGCTTTTCATTTTCATCTAAAATTTCAGTATTAAACACTGATATCTTTAAAAGCTTGCACATCTCCATTCTAGCTTTAGTTAAATTTTCAACTATTACACTGGTTTGTTTCAAACTAGAATCACAAATCTTAAATTCACTTATTATGGAATTGTATATTTCATTATACTCTAGCATGTGTCACGCCACCTCTTTTCATCCTTAAATCAAGTAATCCATAAATATACTTTATCATATATGTGCATATCCTGCAAAAACTATCTACTTTATTTCAACTTTCATTACTCTATGTGATAATATAATAAAGAAAACAAAATAAAATTCATCATAAAATAAATTTTATTTATAATTTCATGTATATCTTTTCGTAGTCCGGATAAACTATACTTGTAATCAACAAACCAACATTAATCTTATAAAGGGAGATGTTAGTTATGTTAATAGGTAAATTACCTGTAGTTTTAAGCGTAGGCAGTATTGCATGTGCTAAAAATGGAGATTACAAAGTTACTCCGTATAAAATTTAAAATGCGGATTAGTAAAGCCAATGATTATTTTAAATAATCATTGGCTTTATGCTTTTAATTTGACTTACCTTGCCGTTCTACTAGTCCTAGGTTGTTTTCTTGCAGTTTGATTACGTCCATTTCTCCTCGCATAATCAGTTGAAGAAGGTTTTCCAGTTGGGGCTTTCTTAACGTCTTTACTAACTATTGCTGGTTCATTACTTGCAGGATAAGGATGATCTTCTATTACTGGAATTAATTTTGATATAACCTTTTGAATATCCTTAAGAAAAAGTTTTTCCTCCACGTCACAAAAGGAAATCGCAACTCCACCAAGACCCGCTCTGCCGGTTCTTCCTATTCTATGAACATATGTCTCTGGTATATTGGGTAAATCAA
>JANZQE010000125.1:0-8760 GCA_038040705.1 Clostridium sp.
AAAAAGCTCCAGAAGTAAAAGATACTGCTTCAGGTGAGTTAACACCAGAAGATGGAGCTACTTTAATAGCTTGGGAATCTCAAGGACCTGAAGGCGAATTTATGAAAATGGTTAATGAAGAGTTTGAAAAGAAATACGGTGTAGCTGTTACGTATGAAGAAGTTGGAACTGTTGACGCTAAAGCTAAAATGGCTACAGATGGTCCGGCTGGAGTAGGAGCTGACGTATATGCTGTACCACATGATCAATTGGGAGAACTTGTGGCAGCAGGTTTAGTTCAGGAAAATACATTGTTTGCAGATAGAGTAAAGAATGACTACCTAAAAGCAGCATCTGATGCGGTATCACTTGAGGGAAAAGTTTATGGATACCCAACATCAATAGAAACTTATGGATTAATTTATAATACAGATATATTCCCAGAAGCACCAAAAACTTATGAGGAAATAATCGCAAAAGCTAAAACGTATAACGACGCGAAAGCAAATAAATATGCATTTATGTGGGATATTGGGAATGCATACTTCTCTCATAGTTTCATAGCTGGTGGCGGTGGATATATTTTTGGCCAAGGTGGAACTGATAAAGCTGATATAGGTATTGATTCAACTGGAGCAATTGAAGGAGCAAAATCTTTAATGGCATTAAAGGGGAGTTTGCCAGTTAATGCATTAGATTCAACAACTGCAATTATTGAAGGTTTATTTGATGAAGGAAAAATAGGAGCTATAATAGATGGACCATGGGCAGTACAAGGTAGATTAGATGCTGGCGTTAATTTTGCTGTAGCACCATTACCTAAATTAACAAGTGGAGACCAACAATCCAGTCTTTCAGGAATAAGAACATTAGTTGTTAGTGCTTACACAAAATTTCCGAAAGCAGCACAGATATACGCAAACTTTGCAACATCTGATGAAATGTTATTAAAAAGATATGAATTGACAAGACAAATACCACCTGTAAAAGCACTAATGGAAAACGATACAATCAAAAATGATCCGATGGTTGCACCATATTTAGTACAGGCTGGATACGCTGTACCAATGCCATCAATTCCTCAAATGGGACTTGTTTGGGAGCCATACGGAGCAGCATTCTCATCAATGTGGAACGATGGGGTTACTCCAGAAGTTGCACTTAAAGCAGCCGCTAAAACAGTTAGAGATGCAATAGCAACTCAAAAATAATTAGTGGAGAAATAAAATTCAGTCATTTGCTATACAGCAAATGACTAAATTTTTAATGAAAATCATCTGATTTTAGGAGGCAAAAAATGAAAAAATCAAAACAATCTACTCTTTTTTCTGTGCTCTTTATGGGACTTGGACAAATAAATAATAAAGAATTATTTAAAGGTATTATGTTTGCAATTATAGAAATAACAGCTATATTTAATATAAGATATTTTACACAATCAATTAAGGGGCTTATTTCTCTAGGAGATACTGGCCAACACTTTGTGGACGGACTAGCAGTAGGAGATCATTCTATTTTCTTAATGATTGAAGGACTTATTGCCATTATTATTTTAGCACTTATAATTTTAGTGTACATATTTAATATATATGATGCAAAGAGGTTAGGTAAATGTATAGAAAAAGGTGATAAACCATTAAATACAAAGGGATTTTTAACATATGCTTGGGAAAAATATTTTCCTCATATTTTAATAACACCTGCATTTCTGTTTACTTCCTTTTTTATTTTGCTTCCTATCGTGTTCACTGTGGCAGTAGCCTTTACTAACTTTTCAAGTCCTAATCATTTGCCACCAAGAAATTTAGTTGATTGGGTAGGATTTGAAAATTTTAAGCAGTTAGTAACCATGAAAATATGGAACAACACTTTTATAATTGTAGGAATTTGGACAATTATATTTGCAGTAGTAAGCACTACTTGTAATTTTTTTGTAGGATTATTCTTAGCATTAATAACTAATGTTAAGGGAATAAAATTTAAAAAGTTCTTTAGAACAATTTTTCTTTTGCCTTATGCTATACCAGCATTTATTTCTTTACTTATAATGAGATTAGCCTTTAGTGGACCTGGTCCAGTAAACAATATTATTAGTTCTCTTGGAATGAAAAAAGTACCTTTTTTCACAGACCCAATGTTAGCAAAAATAATGGTTTTAGCAATAACCATTTGGCTAGGGGCTCCCTATTTTATGGCACTAATGTCAGGGATACTTACTAATATTGACAAGAGCTTATATGAAGCTTCTGAAATTGATGGTGCAACTAAGTGGCAACAGTTTACTAAAATAACATTGCCTCTAGTGCTGTTTCAAACCATGCCGCTATTAACAATGACTTTTGCTTTTAATTTTAATAACTTTGCAATGATATATTTATTGACTGATGGAAATCCGGTTAATGGAAGTTTGAAATATGCAGGAGATACTGATATATTAATTTCCTGGATTTATAAGATGACAAAGGATCAGAATCAATATTATATGGCATCTGTAATTACCATTATATTGTTTATCTTTGTTGCAAGCATTTCAGCATATAGCTTTAGTAAGACAAAATCCTTTAAAGATGAGGAGATGATGTAATGTCCAAGAAAATAGTGAAAAATAAAAACATTAAATTGTCAAAAATAATTGAAAAAATAATAATATATGCTATATTAGTTATGTTATGTATAGTGGTATTGACACCAGTAATTTGGATTGTTTTATCTTCATTCCAAAGTGGTACTAGCTTATTTAGCTCAACCTTAATTCCTAAAAATCCAACATTAATTCATTATAAAGAATTATTTACAGAAACTGACTTTCCTAAATGGTATATGAATACATTGAAAATAGCTACAATAAATATGTTCGTGTCTGTTATACTTACAACACTTACTGCCTATGCTTTTTCTAGATTTAAATTTAAGGGTAGAAAGCAAGGACTTATGGCACTTATGATTTTACAAATGTTTCCTGCCTTCTTAGCTATGACTGCTATTTTTATCCTAATAAGTAAACTAGGATTATTAAATAGTCATTGGGGGTTAATCCTTGTGTACGCAGGTGGACAAATACCATTTAATACATGGTTATGTAAGGGCTTTTTCGATGGTATTCCAAGAAGTTTAGATGAAGCTGCAAAAATAGATGGAGCTTCAAATATGACGATTTTCGTCAAGATAATATTGCCTTTAGCACAACCAATAATTACATTAGTTGCACTTACAAATTTTATGGGACCGTGGTTTGATTTTATATTCCCTCAAATTCTACTGAAAAGTAGTAGTAATAAAACACTTGCTATGGGATTATTTCAATGGGTTCAAAAGCAACAGAACACCCAATTTACGAGGTTTGCAGCAGGTGCAATTCTAGTTGCTATTCCAATTACATTACTTTTTGTATTTCTACAAAAATATATTGTAGAAGGACTATCCTCTGGTGCTACTAAAGGTTAGTTATATATGTGGCATCATCTAAAATAAGCTAGCAGCCGTTAGTTATTTTTAATGATGCCTTAAAAGATTTTTAACATTTGATTGTAAAAGCTAACCTTGCACGATATTGTGTTAAATAATATAATTAATAGTGGATATTTTGAAAAGTAGGAAGTGAAATTTCATGGCAGTAACTATAAAAGAAGTAGCAAAGCTAGCAAATGTATCGCCCTCCACTGTTTCAAGAGTAATTGGGAATAATCCTACAATTAGTGACGCAACAAAACAAAAAGTTTATAAAGTAATGAAAGAAATAGATTATCATCCAAACGCAATAGCAAGAAGCCTGGTTAGTAAAACAACAAAGACTATAGGACTTATTTTACCCAACACTGATGAAGATCTATTTGTTAATCCTTTTTTCATACAGATTATGAGAGGAATTAGTCATTATGCTCAAAAAAAAGGATATTATATTTTGTATACTTACAGTAATAATGAAGATCAAGAAGTAGAGTACATAGAAAGTTTAATGAATAGTAGAAGAGTAGATGGTATTATTTTGCCAATAGTAAGAAAGGATGACAAATGCATAGCTTATTTAAAAAAATATGATTATCCTTTTGTAGTAATAGGTAAGCCAGAAAATACAGAGAACATTTTCTGGGTTGATAATGATAACTTTCACTCTATGTACAACGTGGTTAATTATCTTATACAAAAGGGCGAAAAAAAAATTGCTTTTATAGGAGGTTCACCAAACCTTAATGTATCTATAAATAGATTAAAAGGCTATAAGAGTGCTATGAGAAATATCGGCTTGAAACTTGATGAAAATATGATACAAGTAGCAGATTTTACAGAAATAAGTGGTTATGATGCCATGAAAAAAATCTTAATTAAATCTAAACCTACAGCTGTTGTCACCACTGACGATCTAATTGCATTTGGTGCATCTAAAGCTATAAGCGAAATGTCGGAAACTCATATATCAATTGTTGGATTTAATAACACCCCCCTTGCTGCTTATAGAACTCCTTCATTATCTTCAGTAGATATTAACTCTGAAGAATTAGGTTATTTTGCAGTTAAGTTATTAATAAACAAATTAGAAAATGTGAAAGAAGATATAACTAATTATATTATTGATACAAAATTAGTTGAAAGAGAGTCAACCAACTGTATAACTCAAGGAAATATTAAGGTTTAATCTCTTTAAGAAAAGCTTTGATATTCCTCTAAGCACCACTTAAATGTGTGGCTTATGAATTAACATCTCCATTTAAATACTCATCTTAATCCATAGATTCAAGAATTATTAGGTCTAATGGTTTAAGAGCAATCTCTAATTTCTGGTCCTTGACTTTAAAATCTTTACTAGTTACTAAGTCCTTAAATACATTGGTTTTATTTGAAATATTTATTACAACATCCTTTGCTTTAGTCTGAAGGTTTATTACAACAATAACAGATTTTCCGTCTTTTTCTCTCATATAAGAAATAAAGTAGTTGTCATAGTCTAATAATTTAAACTCTCCTGATATTAGGGCAGGGTTTGTGTTTCTTAAATTAGATAAACTCTTATAAAAAGTAAGCATATCATTATTTTCTACTTTATCCCACTCCATATCTCTTCTGTTATCAGGATCAGCTCCACCTTCCATACCTATCTCAGTACCATAATATATAATGGGTATTGAAGGGTATGTCATTATAAAGGTTAATGCCTGTTTTAAATATTCACTCCCATTCTCTCCACCCTCCGTTATTAATCTTGTATTATCATGATTATCTATAAAAATACCATTCTGATCTGGAGAAGAGAAACTATCTTCACGCTTTATTGCACTGATTAATGAATTAGTCTTGCCAAACCTTGTAAAAGACTCACGAATACCCTTAAACATAGAGTAGTTTGTTAGACCGTCTAGTCCTAATTTGTGATACTCTTCTAAATATCTAGGATTTTCATTCCATACTTCACCTAATAAATAAAAACTTGGATATTTTTCTTTAATTGTTTTAGTGAAATCTTGCCAAAAATCCTTAGAAATATGTTTTACAGTGTCTAACCTCATTCCATCAACACCAGTTTGTTCAATCCACCATAAGGTATTATCTAGTAAATATTTCTTAACGTTCGTATTCTCTTGATTTAAGTCCGGAAGACCTGCCAGCCATCCATTTTCAACTTGTTTTTGATCGTTCCAATTAGAAATATCCAATTTAGGATGGAACCAGTCTTTTTTACTTTTATCACTTAACCAAGGAGATTTATATCCAGTGTGATTAACAACATGATCTAATAGCACCTTCATATCTCGTTTGTGAGCTTCACTCACAAGTTTTTTAAGTATAGCCATAGTACCTAGATGAGGATCTACTGAGTAAAAATCATTAATCCAATAACCGTGATAACCAAAAGGCTCATTTTTTGCCACGGGGGTAATCCAAATAGCAGTTGTACCAAGAGATTTAATATAATCCATCTTGTCTATAACTCCCTGTAGATCGCCACCATGATAGGCTTTAGGGTTGTTTTTAGCTACGTCGCTAAATTGATCATTTGATGTATCTGCGTTATAAAAACGATCTGTCATTATAAAATAAATTAAATCTTTACTATTAAAATTACTATCTTGCTTTGGTACTACATTTTTAGGGTTATCATTAACTGTATTTTCTTTTATGTTTACATCGTTATTAGAGGGGTTGTTTGGTGTTATATTTTGATTACAACCACTTGCAAGTAAAAGTATAAATATAAAAGTAAGACTGAAAAAAAACTTTTTCATATAGATGCCCCCTTCACATAGTCATATTATAATATGTAAGAAAGAAATATGCAATCGATTGCACTGATTTTGTTTTTGAAGTATTCTGCAATCTCTATTAAATCACGTGTAATTCTGACCAATCGAGAAAAGCTTTCGATAATAATTTATTCCTTGGCCTACTTTATCTTTTAAGCGCAGAGAATATAGCAGGAAGCTATGCTGAATATTGCCAGTAACTTTTCCAAATCGAATGTATTTACAAAAATATTACTCTATATAGAGGAAGTTGGAAATTAATGCAGAATGCTTAAATAAAATGGTAATTAGAAAATAATAGGGTATTAAAAAACTTAAATTATTTTAATCAGATGTGCAACTTGAAAAGTTCATGGTCTCTAAATTTGATACCATTCGGGTTATCCCTAGGGGTCTTTGCGAGGAATTGGCTGAGCTTGATATTGAGAAGGTGGCTAAAATTGCATTATCATCCACGTTCCATTTTCAGCGTATGTATCATATGATAACCGGCGTTACAATAGCTGAATATATACGTAGAAGAAGGCTTACATTAGCTGCACAGGACATTATATCAGGTGAAAAGATAATTAATGTAGCTTATAAGTATGGCTATGAGACGCCAGAAGCATTCACAAAGGCTTTTGGAAAAATGCATGGAATAAGTCCCACCGCAGCGCGAGAGCCGGGAACGAATCTCAAGTCGTACCCTAAACTATCCTTTCATATTTCAATAAAAGGAGAAAAAAACATGAATTATAAGATTGTTGACAAAGAAAGCTTTACAGTAGTAGGTAAACAAACAAAAGTAACTATGGTAGATGGAGAAAACTTCATACAGGTGCCTAAATTCTGGAACGATTGCATGAATGATGGCTCTTATGAGTGGATTAGCTCAAAGGCAGGCAAACTTGGCGTACTAGGTGTATGTAAGGATTTCGATAATAAAGAAGGATTTAATTATATGATCGGAGTTGAGAAAATAAGCGAAGTCCTGCCTAAAGGATATATTTCTGCAACTATACCCTCAGCAACCTGGGCTGTATTTGAATCAGTGGGAAAACTACCAGAAGCTATACAAGATATTACTCGAAGAATATTTTCAGAATGGATGCCTTCAACAGGATACCAGCATGAATGCGCACCAGAGCTTGAGATTTACCCAGCAGGTGACATATACTCTTCTGATTACAGATGTGAGGTTTGGATTCCTATTAAGAAGTAAAAGGATGATTATATATAGTTTACTCGAAAAGAAGCAAGCGCGTTGTTGAAGTAGTTTAGAAAGAACTGTATCCAACAGATATATATCTGTTGGATACAGTTCTTTGAGTTTATATAAATTTATATTTAATTAAAGGGGGACTCTAATTAAAAAAATCAATTGCTTTCTATGTACTTATAATAACAATTATTTATGTCATTATAGTGACAAAACTAAAAATTAATTGTAAATTAAAGAACCTAATTTAAAAATCTTTCTCTAAGGTCTAGTGATGATAATGGTTTGTTTGGTCCTAGAGATAACTTCATTCTTAGCAACAAAAACTGTTTCAACTTTTGACAAGGGTCTGACCCATTACACAGATTGGAAGTGAAATGAACAAGCTGTGTTGCTAAGTAGATGGTTTACAATGGGTTTATGTTAACAGGACTAAATATAATATCCGTGTAGTCAATATATCTTCAACAGTAAGCGTTAAACAAAAATATACTGAAAGCGCAGTAAACGCAGCTTGCGAACAGCTATGGAAAGCAGGCGTAGTGGTAGTTGTATCTGCCGGTAACCTTGGAGGCCAGGTTGATTCAACAAGCTATGCACCGGCTAATGACCCATTTGTTATAACTGTTGGAGCAGTAGATGACAACGGAACAAAGAATATAAATGATGACTTTATGAAACCCTGGTCTAGTTCAGGACCTACACTTGATAATGTTATGAAACCTGACATTGTTGCTCCCGGAGCACATATTACTTCATATATTCCTGCAGGAGCTTTAAGGAATAGCGCTCCACAAAACATTGTTGACAATGCCTATTTCAAAATGGGCGGAACCTCTATGGCTGCTCCCGTAGTTTCAGGTGTAGTTGCCTTGATGCTTCAGGTTAACCCTACTTGGACACCTGATCAAGTTAAATGGGTTTTAAAGAATACTGCTACCCCATACCTTAATCAAGTCAATGGAACTCCTGGAATTGTAGATGCAGATTTTGCCTCCTATTATAAAAACCCACAGAGTGCAAATCAGGGAGTTGCTCTTTCACCACTTTTAGATGCTGGCACAGGAACTATATCCTATAACAATATGTCCTGGGCGAACATGTCTTGGGCTAACAGCTTAGACAAATAGTCATAAGGCAGACGTGCAGCTTATGCTGTATGTCTGCATAAATCTCTAAGTTTTCGAAGTATATCATATGTATAATTAAGTTAATAATTAGAAAAAAATGGCTTGTCTATCTATGACAAGCCATTTTTCTACTTACTAAGTTCAGGCACAACATTTGGGGGAGTCCCACCAAGAACTGCTTTAATAAGATTTTCTGCAGCTACCATGCACATAT
>JANZQE010000126.1:0-7198 GCA_038040705.1 Clostridium sp.
TTATGTATATAAATGGTGCAGATAGTTATCTAGAGATTTTACTTAAGGCGGATGGAATTGAGGACCTGATCTCAAGAGTAGAAAATGTTAAAAAGATCGTAGAATATGATAACAAAATTATTAGCGAATTAAATGAGAAAAAGACAATTATTGAAAATAAGAAAAGTGTACTAAATGAAAATAAAACAAGAGTCTTAGCCATAAAAGCTGTAAATGAAGAAAAATTGGACAAGCTTAATGTTAAGCAAAATGAGCAGCAAAAGTTAATAGCAGAATCTAAAAAACAAGAACAAATACATATGACTGAAATAGCACAAACACGGGCTTCATTAGGAAATACTATGAATGAAATTGAAGCAGATAAATATGATTTGGCAATAGCAAATGGAGGAGCTCAACAAATCTCTCCTTCAAGAGGTGGTACAGTTAATGTAGTGCAAAATGAAGCAGTAGCTGAAGAAAAAGTTGAAACAGAAGTTGCACCTCCGGTAGTAATAAAAAAAGAAGTAAGCCAGCCTGAAAAAACTTCAACGCCTAGCTCAAGTGGAGTAATAGCTTATGCTAAAACTTTCCTTGGAACACCATATGTATATGGTGCCACTGGCCCAAATTCATTTGATTGTTCAGGCTTTGTTCAATATGTCTATAGACATTTTGGCGTTACCACGGGTAGGACTACAGGGAACCAGATAAATCATGGACAATATGTGTCTAGGTCAAATTTACAACCAGGAGATTTAGTGTTCTTTGGATCAGGAACTCCTCATCACGTTGGTATTTATTTAGGAAATAATTCGTATATTCATGCTCCTCACACTGGGGACGTAGTTAAAATATCAATATTAACAAGAAATGATTATCTGTCAGCAAGAAGAGTTAAATAATAAATTGTAAATAAAAAGATGTAAGTAGACTTGTGTAAACAAATCTACCTACATCTTTTTTCTGTAATCAGCAAGAAGTAAGTCCACCATTGCACCATAGCTTTTTGTACCAGACTTCTGATTTTGAGATTTAAGGTAAGTGTCATTAATCTTATCATTTATTTTCTCAATAGGACCAGAGTACCTTGCCCAAAATTCATAGTTATAATTTAAATCATTAAGTATACCTTTACTACAGGTTAAAATCAATGCATTATATTTTTCAGGATCATTTTTTCGTAATGCATTAATTGAATAAGATATTGCTGCAAGAGTTCCAGAGTACTGAAAGTTTACATCTGGATGATTTATGCAGGCTATATATGAAATGTAATTTGCTTCATCTTCCTTGGCAAATCCTCTTTGATGAGCCATCTCGTGGGTAGTGGTAAAGGGAAGAAATGAAACTGGTTCTGTCATGTTAATATTTGCTTCATTTGTGAATGGAAAATAAAAACCTGTAATTCCTGTGTAAGACATTGGATTAGAAAGTAGGATAGCCTTAGGTGTTCCATAATTACCCTTTAATTTAGTGTATTGTAGTGAGGCACTATCATATCCTAAGTGGGCAGTTTTTAATATATATTTCTTATTATAAGGAAGTTCCATTACGCCATGTTCATTTTCGTTCACCTCTTGTCTTAGAGTATTCGCGCTGTTAATAAGACTTTCGCAAAGTTGTGCAAGTTCATTTGAGGACGACTTACGTACATCTAATTCAAATATTTTATCTAATGTTAGTCTTTGATAATTGAACCCCCACAAAATTTGGAATGAAAAATATATTAATCCTACTGTGGCAAATATATTTAAAAGAGCATTTTTAAGAATTTTCAATCTTTTATTTTTGCATTTACATAATTCGAAAATTATTTTTGAAATATACCCTACCGCGAAAACTGTAAAGGACACAATTAAAAGTTCCGCAAGAGAAAAGGGTAAAAATCTTGTAAGTGTGCTTAAAACATTAGCAATTATCTTGTAAAGAAATGAGGAATATAAATTTTCAACAAAATCCGGAAATATTCTAGACATTTGAGTGAGGATAATACCTAAGGGTAAGAGTAAAATAAATAGTATTCGCTTGTTGTATGGTGATTTATACAAAACAACACCCTCTTTATAGATTCTATGATAACATAATTAATTATATTTTATCAATTAACAGATAAATAACCAAAATATTTTGTGTTAAGAAAGAAAAAAATATTGCATTTATTAAATATCAATGTTACTATATACCTATGGGGGGTACATAATAAGTGATTTTTTAAATGTTAAATGTAAAATATTTAGTTGTAATAAATATTAAAATATAAAATTAAAAGGAGAAAAGATATGAGCAATATATTTACGGTATTAGCCATTGTTATAATAGCATATATGGTTTATCCTAAAATTATGATTAAATTTAACAAGAGTGTACAGAATGTTTCAGGTGATGAAATCACTAAGCTTATTAGAGATAACAAAGATTTAGTTATTATCGATGTAAGAACTAAGGGTGAGTACCAATCAGGACATATAAATAAATCTAAGCTAATGCCTGTTTCCGAATTTGCCTCAAGAATTACAGAGCTAGAAAAATTCCGTGGTAAACCAATGTTAGTACATTGTGCATCAGGAAACAGAAGCCCTAGAGCGGTTAATATATTATTGAAGAATAAATTTGGACCAATATATCATATGAGCCATGGGTTATCAGGATTTAATGGGAATTTAAAAAAATATAGGAGCATTTGCTCCTTTTTTTTTACTTATGATGATGTTCACCATGATGATTACAAACTACATTTTTATCTTCCAATGTTCCATTAATATATTCAAGAAGAACATTATTGTATTCTCCAGAGGCTCCTTTTATTACTTTAAGGCCATTTTGTTTTAAACCGTTAATTGCACCTTCCCCAATTCCTCCAGTGATAACTATTGTTGCACCTTTTTCTGAAAGTAAGTTTGAAAGCCCCTTATGGTTATGCGCAAGCTCAGCTGAGGATATTTCTTCAATATTTATAATTTTTTTATCTTCTATAGTTGCAATAACAAAACTTTTGCTCATTCCAAAATGTTGATTTACCATACTACCATTATTAGGTATTGCTATTTTCATATATATTACCTCCTATTTTTATTTGTTTTTATGTGCCTTATCAATAATTTTTACAACAATGTTTTCTGCTATTTCTGTTAATTCAGGATTTAGTTTGTATTCACCTTTGTTGGAAATATTAACAATTTCTTTGCACATTGGAATTTCTCCAAGTAGATCTAGTCCGTTTTTATCTAAAAATTCGTCTATGTTATCTGATTCAAAGAATTTTATTTTCTCACTACAGCCAGGACAAATAATATAACTCATATTCTCAATTAATCCCATTATATTTATGTTAAGCTTACGCGCCATATTTATTGCTTTTCCAACAATCATAGATACCATGTCTTGTGGCGTTGAAACCATCACTATGCCTGTGATTGGTATTGATTGCATTACGGTTAATGCAACGTCACCTGTGCCAGGAGGCATATCTATAATTAAATAATCAAGTTCTCCCCATATAACATCAGTCCAAAACTGCGTAACAACTCCGGAAACTGCTGGTCCTCTCCAAATAACTGGATCATCTTCGTTTTCTACAAGAAGATTCATTGAAATAACATCAATACCCTCAGGAGTTCTAACAGGCAAAATACCAGATTCACTCATTACAGGTTTCACATCTTTAATACCTAAAAGTCTTGGTATACTTGGGCCTGTAATATCTGAATCCATAAGTCCAACCTTATAGCCCTTATTATTAAGTTCATGTGCAATAAGAGCAGATATTGTTGATTTACCAACCCCACCTTTACCACTCATGACTCCGATAATATTTTCAACTTTGTTTAATGGATTATTTTTAATACCGCAGGTTTCTTTACTGCCACATCCATCATTTGATGGGCAACTTTCACAATCAGCCATACTTAACACCTCGTTTTTTTATTTGTTATAAGATAGTTATATTATAATACTATAGATTTTTATTGTCAAATGCCAATAAAAAATCATTTATTTAATTAAAAATTTATAAATTAATTTGTTTTATTTTAATTTTAGTACTATTCTAATAGTGCTACAGAATAAAATAAATAGGAGTTGATTACATGAATTGGATTAAAGAAAACTACCCAGGAATATTTTTATCTTTATTATTAGCATTTGTTGCATCAATGCTTGGGAATATGCTTCCTATAGTAGGTGGACCTGTCTTTGGAATTATGCTTGGATTAATCATAAACAATACTTTAGGTAAGCCTGACGTTACTTTAAAGGGTATTATGTTTACATCTAAGAAAATACTTACCTATGCCATTGTAGTACTTGGTGCAGGATTAAGTCTTACACAGGTTTTGAAAACTGGGCTAAGTTCTTTTTCAGTAACACTGTTTACACTTGCAGCAGCATTTATAACAGCATATGGCGTGGGAAAGTTACTAGGGATACCATATAAGTTAAAAACCTTAATTGGCGTGGGTACTGCTATATGCGGGGGTTCTGCCATAGCTGCAATTGCGCCAATTATTGAAGCAGATGATATGGATATAGCTTATTCTATCTCTACTATATTTTTATTTAACATTATAGCTGTATTAATATTTCCACCGCTTGGACATCTATTAGGCTTTTCAGATAAGGCCTTTGGTCTTTGGGCGGGAACTGCCATAAATGATACTTCTTCAGTTGTGGCTGCTGGATATGCTTTTAGTAATAGCGCTGGAGCGTATGCCACTATTGTTAAGCTTACAAGAACTACTATGATTATACCTATATCCATCATTTTTGCTTTCATAACGGCCTATAAAAAGAAAAAAGAATCCAAAAAGGATTCTAAAGTTAATTACAGTTTCAAAAAAATATTTCCTTGGTTTATTATATGGTTCCTAGTTGCCTCACTATTAAACACACTTGGATTATTTAAAGGTAACAGTATAACATACATAAATATTCTTGGAAAATTCATGATTGTAATGGCACTTTCAGCAATAGGGCTTAATACTAATTTTAAGAAAATGATTAAAAATGGTATAAAACCTATACTGCTTGGATTGATTGTTTGGATTTCAGTAGCGACTGTAAGTATACTAGTACAGTTTGTTACTGGACAAATATAAATCTATTTGTGTTATAATTAAAAATTGGTGGGGGGTGATTTTAATGAAAGGAATTACAAGAAGTGTAGCTGGACTTATAATTTTATCAATTTTAACATGTGGAATATATCATATGTATTGGATGTATGTTACAACTAACGAAACAAATGAATATTTATCTAAAGAGGATACTAGTGGTGGAATGGTTTTAGTTTTTAGTATAATTACTTGTGGAATCTATGCTATATACTGGTATTATACTATGGGTAAAAAGCTTCAAGATGTTCAATTTAGAGCGCTCGGTAAAACTAATGGTAACGGTAATGATGATTCTCTACTTTATATTCTTTTAAGTATTTTCGGATTTTCCATTATAGCTTCAGCAATAATCCAATCAAACTTAAATAAATCATGGGCAAGCATGTAATCTTTTTAATTGTTTTATATTTTGGTATGAGACTTAACTCTTTTTTTACATCTACAATATGTTTTGTCCGTGGGGGCTCGGGCATACCATGTCCTTCATGTGGAATAACTAGAGCATATAAGTTATTGTTTCAAGGGGATTTAGAGGGAGCTTTTCATATGCACCCACTATTTTTCATACCAATTATAATTGTTGCATTGTTCTTAACAAGAAAAATGAATATTCTATATAAATATAAATACTATTTGTTAGTAATATTTTTAGGGGTATATGTATATAGGATGATTGTTTTATTTCCGAATGAAGCTCCAATGATGTTCAATCATAAGGGGTTGTTACCAAGAATATTTAAAATGCTTATGAATGTAGTAAGGAGTTGAATTAATTATTCAGCTCTTTATTTTTTGCTTAATTGAGAGATTTCGTATGTTACATGTGTATTACTATATGAGAGGTGTTTAAAGATGATAGATAAATTGGTTGATAGGTTAAAAACAAGAGATGAGAGTGCTATAGATGATCTATATAACATGTACTTTGATAGAGTATATTATTACGTAAAAAGAATTCTAGGTACATTTGGAACTAAGGAAGATATCGAAGAATGTGTAAGTGATGTGTTTTTAGCTCTATGGAAAGAAATTCATAAATATGATGAGAATCGTGGTTCTTTTGATACATTTGTAAATGTAAAGACAAGAACTGTAGCTCTTAATGTAAGGAGAAAACTTCAAAAGCATACACAAAAGGGACTAAGTGAATCTGTTAATGATATGGATATTTGGGACAATGTATCAGTTAGCATTGAAGATGAAGTACTTGATAAAATTGCTGAACAAGACTTTTTACAGATAATTAGTAAATTCAAAGAACCTGATAAAACGTATTTTCACCTTAGATATTTCATGAATTACGAAATAAAAGAAATAGCGAAGGTCTTTAATACAACGGTTAGTTCTGTAGACAATAGATTATATCGGTGCAGACTTTTGTTAAAGAAAATTAGATGTAAGGAGGTAGAAGTAATATGAATGAAAAGGAATTATTTAATATAGTAGATAATATTTCTGATGAAGATTTGAGTATGATAATGAATAATGAATATATAAAGGATTATATAGAAAATTCTAATGACAATAATAATGAAAAAGAAAAAATTCGGGCTAAACTCCATGAAAAAATTGTGCAGGCTACTGAATTAGACTTAAAAAGAGAAACTAAAAAAGGAAAAGGCGTAAAGAAAAATAAAATAATTAATAATATAATAAAATCTGTTGTAGCGGCAATGTTAGTATTTGTAGTATCAGTTAATGTTTTTCCGGGTGTAGCACTAGCTTTAGTTAAAATACCAGGATTAGACAAGCTAATAAAAATAGTTAGCTTTGATAAGGGGTTTAATAATGTAATTAAAAATGGAAATATTCAAGAACTAGGTATTACAATAGAAGATAAGGGGGTGAAATTTACTGTAACAGAAGTAGCAGGGGATGACTTAAAGTTATGGATTGGATATGAGATTGAATGTGAAGATTTAATTGAAGATGAAAATTTAATGTTAGGGAAAATAATAAAATTTAAAAATAAGGCTGATGGTAAATATCTTCCATGGTCTGTAATAGGGCAAGATAAAGATTACATGGAAGTTCATATGGATAGGGTAGTTAAAGATTTTGAAATTGAAATAGAGGTCTATAAAGATAATCCATCTTTTCAGATA
>JANZQE010000127.1:0-5923 GCA_038040705.1 Clostridium sp.
GATAAAATAAATAAATATTATACTCCAGAATATGATTTGAGTTGTTCTGAAGTAATGATGTACGCAGCTAATGATGAATATAGCATGAATTTGAAAAGCGAAACTTTTAAAACTATGGCCTCCTTTGGCGGTGGAATGGGTGTTGAAAGTGTATGTGGGGCGATAACTGGTTCTCTTGCAGTTATAGGTATATTATTTACTTGCGAGCGAGCACATGAAGGAGAGAGGGTAAAAAAACTGTGTCAAGAATTTTTTAAAGAATTCGAAACAATGTTAAATACGAATAATTGTGCTGTGCTTAAAGCAAACTATAAAAAAGAGGATACTGGTTGTAGGATAATGATAGAAACTGCTGCTAGCATATTAGATGAAATTGTGATTAGAGAATTAAAAGCAAATAATTAATTGTGTGAAGGGAAGAATTATGGATTATAAAAATATTGAATCATTTGATGAAGGCATCATTATAAAAGATGTAGAGAACTTTGAATTAGATCACATATTTCAGTGTGGGCAATGTTTTAGATGGAACAAACAAGTTAGTGGTAACTATATAGGCGTGGCATACGGTAAGGTAATAGAAGTAGAAAAAAAAAATACTGATGTAAAGATATATAATATAGATGAAGAAGAATTTAATAATATTTGGTGTGATTATTTTGATCTTCAAAGAGATTATATGGATATGAAGGAGAAATTCGAGAAGGATCCCCTTCTTAAAAAATCTGTTGATTTTGGACATGGGATTAGAATACTTCAGCAGGAGCCTTTTGAACTTACGATTTCATTTATAATCTCTTCGAATAATAGAATCCCTATGATAAAAAGAGCCATTGAGAATTTGAGTAAAAAATGGGGAAAGGCCATAGAATATAAAGGTGAAACTTATTATGCATTTCCAAAGCTTTCTGATTTAGAGGAAGTGTCTATAGAGGATGTAAAGAGTTGTGGGCTAGGATTTAGGGCTAAATATGTAAAAAACACAGTACATAGTATATATACTGGTGAAGCAGATTTGGAATTTATTAAATCTCAGGAAGATGATATTTGTCACGAACATTTACAAAAGCTTAATGGTATTGGTCCAAAGGTTTCTGATTGTATTATGTTATTTTCTATGCAAAAATATTCAGCTTTCCCAGTGGATGAATGGGTTAAGAGAGCGATGCAATATTTTTATTTGGCACCAGATGTGTCATTACCCAAAATCAGGGTTTTTGCTAGGAATAAATTTGAAGGCGCATCAGGGTTTGCACAACAGTATTTATTTTATTATGCAAGGGAAAACAATATTAAAATTGAGCCAATAACAAATGAATCTAAAGAATGAAAAGGATGAAAAAACATGAAAAACATATGGAATTCTATTAGAAGTAAGGCATTAGAAAACAAACATTATATAATACTTTCAGCAATTTCATTGCTTTTTATATATATTGGGTATCAATATTATTTTAGGTATTCGTTTATAATAAAAAACCCTAATCTATTAAAAGAAGTTATTCTTTCTTATGGGAATTTTAGTATTTTAGTTTTCATTCTTATGCATGTGATACAAGTAGTTATCTTCTTTATTCCAGGGGAATTTATACAAATTGCTGGAGGATATATTTTTGGTACTTTTATAGGTGCTATATTATCTTTAATAGGTATCACTTTAGGAAGTTTAATTGTATATTCTATTTGTAATAGCTATGGTAAACCTTTTGTAGACAAATTATTATTAAATAAGAAAGTAAAGTTTTTTAAAAAAATATTAAATGCGGGGAGTAAAAAAAGTGTTGTACTAATTTTTTATTTAATTCCTGGAATGCCTAAAGATGCTCTAGCATATATATGTGGAGTATCAAATATTTCTTTTAAGGATTTTATTATATATTCTACTCTTGGCCGAATTCCCGGGATTTTTATTTCATCCTTTTTTGGGCAAAGAATATATGCTTGGGATACTACAACTTTAATGATTATAGGTGTAATTACGGGGGTTTTGTCCATCGTAGGAGTTTATAAAGGTAATACTATAATTAAAAGTATGACTGGAAATAAAAAAATAGACTAGTAAAATTACTAGTCGTTTTTTATAGATGCCCTATATATGTATCTTAAAATTATGCTGGCAATAATAATTAACATAAGTATGAATATAGCGCAGTGGAAGAAAAACTCTTGTGGAAGGATTGTTATAATTGGGTCAAGTTCAATATCGAATAGCCAATAATCATTATTAAAGAAAATATGATGAAAAGTGGTAAAACTTTTGTCGAAATTAATTATAAAAGGAATAAGTAATATTATTGGTATGGTTATTAGGACTAAGGAACTTGTTAATAAGTATTTGAATTTTTTTCTCCTCTTATTTATAATTATCCCAATAACACTTACTAGCATTGAAAATAATAGAATTACCTTAAGATTATCAAATATTATTTTAACTTCTTTAAAATGAGTTTGTCCATTAACAGATGAAGGTAGTGTTGGAAGATTGAATTCTTCTGTTTTGTTTTGTGTTAAATATGTAATCACATAGTCATAATTAGCCTTTAGATCCACTTTACTTAAATTTGAAGACTCTTCGATATTTAAAATATCAATATCTGCATAATATAAGGGCTTAAAAAGTAGAGTAAAATTTACGATTAAGACTATGAAAGAAAAAGTAAAACACAGAATAAAAAAAGCTTTTAGTAAAAAATTAAAACATTTGCTTATAATGTTCATAAAATCGCCTCCATTAAGTAATTTTATCAATAAATTCAAATTTATTCAATGATTTTAAAAGTGAATAAAAATAAATTAACAATTCGGAATACTCATAAAAATCACAAAATTATAATAATCGAAGCAAATAAGAGGAAAACTATAGAATGCTGTGATAAATGATAATAGTTTGCGATTTTGGCTATAAATGGTATAATATATGGAACAGACGAATTTGATATTATCACCACTATAATTTAAGATGGTAATTAGATATTAGCACTCAAATGTGTTGAGTGCTAACAAAATAATATAAGGAGGGGTTTAAATGAACATTAGACCACTTAGTGATAGAGTATTAATTAAAAGATTAGACGCAGAGGAAACTACAAAAAGTGGAATACTTCTTGCAGGAGCTTCAAAGGAAAAACCACAAGAGGCTGAGGTAGTTGCAGTAGGACCAGGAAAAGTTGAGGATGGAAATTTAATTAAAATGGAAGTTAAAGTAGGAGATGTAGTGTTATTCGCTAAATATTCAGGAAGCGAAATAAAATATGATGGTACTGAGTATATCATATTAAAACAAGAGGAATTGTTAGCTATAATAGAAAAATAATTTTTAAAGTATAGGAGGTTTTAAAATGGCTAAAAGTATATTATTTGGAGAAGACGCAAGAAGAGCTATGCAAAGAGGTGTAGATAAGCTTGCAGATACAGTTAAGATTACACTAGGACCCAAAGGAAGAAATGTTATTTTAGATAAAAAATTCGGATCACCACTCATTACAAATGATGGTGTTACTATAGCAAGAGAAATAGAACTCGAAGATGCTTATGAAAATATGGGAGCTCAGCTTGTTAAAGAAGTTGCTACAAAGACAAATGACGTAGCGGGTGACGGAACAACTACGGCTACATTACTTGCTCAAGCTATAATTAGAGAGGGCCTTAAAAATGTTACAGCTGGTGCAAATCCTATGCTAATAAGAACTGGTATAAAAAAGGCTGTAGATAAAGCTGTTGAAGAAATTAAAAAAGCTTCTAAACCAGTTAGTGGTAAAGAAGATATAGCTAGAGTTGCTGCTATATCAGCAAGCGATGAAGAAATTGGAACTCTAATAGCTGATGCTATGGAAAAAGTAGGTAATGAAGGCGTTATAACTGTAGAAGAATCAAAATCTATGGGAACTGAACTTGATGTAGTTGAAGGAATGCAGTTTGATAGAGGATATTTAAGCCCATATATGGTTACAGATTCAGAAAAAATGGAAGCAAATCTTGAAGAAGCATATATTTTAATAACAGATAAAAAAATTACTAACATACAAGAGATACTTCCAATACTTGAGCAAATTGTCCAACAAGGAAGAAAGCTTCTAATAATTGCTGAGGACATTGAAGGCGAAGCATTAGCTACATTAGTAGTTAATAAGCTTAGAGGAACTTTTACTTGTGTAGCGGTTAAAGCACCAGGTTTTGGTGATAGAAGAAAAGAAATGCTTCAGGATATAGCAATTCTAACTGGTGGAGAAGTTATATGTGAAGAACTAGGACGTGAACTAAAAGATGTTACTCTTGAAATGCTTGGAAGAGCAGAGAGCGCTAAAATATCTAAAGAAAATACTACAATTGTAAATGGAAAAGGCGAAAAGCAAGCAATTCATGATAGGATTTCTCAAATCAAAAAACAAATTGAAGAGACTACTTCAGACTTTGATAAAGAGAAATTACAAGAAAGACTTGCAAAACTTGCAGGTGGAGTAGCCGTAATCAAAGTTGGGGCTGCTACTGAAACAGAATTAAAAGAGAAGAAACTTCGAATAGAAGATGCTCTTGCAGCTACAAAAGCAGCAGTTGAAGAAGGAATTGTTGCAGGTGGTGGAACAGTTTATATTAATGCTATTGTTGAAATCGCTAAATTAACATCAGATATATCAGATGTTCAAGTAGGCATTAATATAATAAAAAGAGCTTTGGAAGAACCATTAAGGCAGATAGCTACAAATGCTGGAGCAGAAGCTTCGGTTATAATAGAAAAAGTAAGAGAAAGCGCTGGAGAAATTGGATATGACGCTTTACGTGGAGAACTTGTAAATATGATAAAAGCAGGAATTGTTGACCCAACAAAGGTTGTAAGATCAGCACTTCAAAATGCAGCATCTGTTGCAGCAACATTCTTAACAACAGAAGTTGCAGTAGCGGATATCCCAGAAAAAGGTTCAGCACCTATGGGCGGCGCACCAGGAATGGGAATGGATGGAATGTACTAAGAGAAATTTGAATTAGAAATATATATGCATGAAAAATTAGCTAGGCATTTGCCTTAGCTAATTTTTTTATCTTTGATATATGGTAAGAAATATGCATTGACAATTGCTTAAGAATTAACTAATATGGTATAATAACTTTAAATATAATATCGCAACTCATATATCCCTTGAATATGGCAAGGAGTATCTACGGTCAGCCGCAAATTGACCACTATGAGTAATCTTAGTATGAACTTATTTTAGGCATGCTAATTTTACTTTAGCCAAAGTAGGATTAGTATGCCCTTTTATAATTTATAAAGGTTGCATATATAAATATTTTTATGCTAATTATAAAGGTGAATCAAAAATAAAATTGTGAAAGGCGTTGATTAAATGGCAAAGATTCTTAAAAAGGCATATACATTTGACGATGTATTGTTAGTTCCTAATAAGTCAGAAGTATTACCTCGAGATGTGAGTTTAGTTACTAACCTTACAAGAAAAATAAAACTTAATATACCTTTAATGAGTGCAGCGATGGACACTGTTACTGAGTCTAGGATGGCTATTGCTATGGCTAGAGAAGGCGGAATAGGTATTATACATAAGAATATGAGTATAGAGAGACAAGCTATTGAAGTGGATAGAGTTAAAAGACAAGAAAATGGTATAATTACTGATCCTTTCTTCCTAGCCCCAGATAATATTCTAGAAGATGCGTTAGCATTAATGAGTAAATATAGAATATCTGGAGTTCCGATTACAACAGCCGGTAAATTAGTTGGAATAATTACTAATAGAGATATAGTATTTGAAACTGATTATAGCAAGAAAATTAAAGATATAATGACAAGTGAAAATCTAATTACTGCACCAGAAGGAACAAGTATGGAGGAGGCTAAACAACTTCTTAAAAAACATAAAATAGAAAAGTTACCGTTAGTAGATAGCCAAAATAACTTAAGAGGACTTAT
>JANZQE010000128.1:0-3805 GCA_038040705.1 Clostridium sp.
ATGATTTAAAGGTATTAAAGGATGATAAAAATTTCTTCCCACCATACTTTGCAGTTCCACTAATTAAAGAAGAAACCCTTGAAAAATATCCAGAACTTAAAGAAGTTTTAAACAGATTAGCTGGCAAAATAGATGATGAAACAATGAGAGGCTTAAACTATAAAGTTGACAAGTTAGGCGAATCTCCAGAAAAGGTAGCTGTGGATTTCTTAAAAGAACAAGGATTTATAAAATAACTTAGGTAATTTATAAAAAAATGCTGTATTAGAATACTTATAAGTATTTTAATACAGCATTTTTTATTATTTAATTTTATTTAGACATAAAGCCTTCACCACGGTGCAAATCAATATCGTCTAATTCTATGGCTCTTAGTGAATCAGCAACATTTTGGTCCAAGGCTAATTTTCCATATTTGTCTACTTCGCCTTTATCTTTTTTACCATGACTAAGAGAAGCTGCCCCGCCGATACATCCACCGGTGCAAGCCATTCCTTCTATGAAATTGCCGTTTAATCTATTGAATTTCAATAATTTAAGGGCTTTATCACATTCAATAAGTCCGTCACAACTTATAGGTTTTAAGTCTACATCAGCATTAGCCTCGTCAACTAAGTGTTTTACGGCTTCTGTAAGGCCACCTGATCTAGCAAATATTCTTCCGTAAAAAGACGCATTATTTAAAGGAAGTTCGGCGCATTTTTCTATATCTATTTCAAATGCATCAAGCATTGACTGTAGCTCTTCAAAGGTCATTACGTAATCAGTAATACCTTTTATATCCTGCTCTTTTATTTCCATTTTTTTAGCTGTACAAGGTCCAATAAATACAATTTTAGCTAGTGGATCTGTACTTTTAATAAGTTTAGATATAGCTATCATAGGAGATACTGTGCTTGAAACATGCTTTCCTAGTTCTGGGTAATTTTTTTTGATGTATGAAACAAAAGCTGGGCAACAAGAGCTTGTCATAGTTTTGAGTTCTTCTATGGTTTCTATAAATTCACTTGTTTCGTTTTGTGCTACCATATCGGCACCAAGGGCCACCTCTATGACGTCACGAAAACCTAATTGTTTTATACCATTTACTACTTGTCCGATTTTGGCATAGGTAAATTGGCTAGATATTGCAGGTGCAATGATAGCATATAAATGTGACGTTTCATTTTCTTTTGGTTCAATTAGTGCATTTGTAATATCTACTACTGAGGATTTATCCATAATTGCACCGAATGGACATTGATAAACACAAGCACCGCATTGTATACATTTATCATTATCAATTACTGCTTTTTTCTCTTCATCAATACTTAAGGCTCCTGCATTACAAGATCTTATGCAAGGTCTCCTGACATCGGAGATTGCATTATAAGGGCAAGCATCTTTGCATTTGCCACATTCAATACATTTATTTGGGTCTATGTAAGATATCCTATTTATAGACTGAATTGCACCAACAGGACATGCTACAATACATTTGTGAGTTAAACAACCTCTACAGACTTCAGTGACTCTAAATCTCTGTATTGGACATTCATCACAAGCAATACCGATTACTTCAATAACATTCTTATTTTTCTTATTTCCACCCATTACAAGTTTTATACGTTCACCAATAATTGCCCTTTCCTTATGAATACAACAACGGGTTCTTGCTTTAGGTCCTGGAACAAGTACTTTAAATAAGTTTTTACCTTCTTTTTTTAGAGTTCCTTTGCGCGCAAGTTTAACGACTTCTCTTATTACCTCGTATTTTATAAGTTGTATATCATTATCAAATACCTTCAAGTTTATCACTTCTCCTATATTTATGAATTAATATATTAAAATTTCCAATAATTTATTTTAATTACATTAAATAAAACCGATATGTTAAAAGAGTAACACTATGTTGTCATATAGGCAAGTGGACTATGTAAGTTACTTCCAATATAGTTTAAAGTATACCTTTACAAATACATATTTTAGATTTTTATGAATATATTTAAACTAATAATATAAATTTCAAAAGAATTGTTAATAAAATATGTACAAGTATTCATTTTTGTGAAAACATAATAATCAGAAAATACTGAATATTACGTTTTAATGTTAGGAAGAGGGTGAAATAGCTATGAGAGATAGATACATGGATCAATTAATTAAAAAGTTCGAAAGTAATTTTGATATTGAGTATAACAGGCAGCTAGGTGAAATTAATTTTGATTTTGCTGGTGAATTCAATCAGAGAAGTATTAAATATATGTTTATGAAAGCAGCAGAGGTTTATGCCTTTAAGAGCCATGAATATGTTTTTTATAAAGAAATAGATTACAAATTTGAGGAGCCTTACCTTGCAAAGCTTAAATCCATAATTGAAGAAAATATGAATAATATTATCAAAATGGACTCAGAGCACATGGCTAGTGTTATTACTTTTATATTTTCTAGTACTGAAAGCCCCAGTGTAGAAATCGTGGAAACTATAAAAAAATTTAAATTTTACAAAAGTTTTTTATTAGGATTTAAAGGATGGGTAAATGTGAAGTTGATTTTTATCAATTCGAATACTAATAAAGTTATTACTAATAAATTTGCGAGGGGAAGCGAGAAATTTTTTGTTATCTAACTGAGCTAATATAAATTTTTTATAAATTTATATAGATATTTTATGAAAAGGGGGAAATTATATGAATTCAGTAATACTTGTATTAGGATCTATATTGGTTTTTGTATTGGCTTATGCTACCTATGGCGCTTGGCTTTGCAAAAAATGGGGTATTGATGTTAAAAAACCAACCCCAGCTCACACAAGGAAGGATGGTATAGATTATGTACCAACTCCAGCCCCAGTTTTACTCGGGCATCATTTTTCTTCTATCGCTGGCGCAGGACCAATAGTTGGACCTATAGGAGCAGCAGTATTTGGTTGGTTACCAGTTGTATTATGGATTATTATTGGTAGTATTTTCTTTGGTGGGGTTCATGACATGGGTTCATTATTTGCATCAGTTAGACATGATGGTAAGTCTATAGGGGAAGTTATCAATGCTAATATGGGTAGATCAGGTAAAAGACTTTTTGCATGGTTTGCATGGCTCACTCTTATACTTGTTATAGCTGCATTTACATCTATATGTGCAAGCACTTTTGTAGGTACACCATCAGCAGGTACATCTTCAGGATTATTTATGATACTCGCTGTTTTCTTTGGATTTTTCGTATACAGAAAAGGTGTAGGCCTTGGGCTCAGTAGTGTTATAGGGGTAGTTTTATTATTCGGATGCATATGGCTTGGACTAGTTTTTCCACTTGTATTATCATATAATACATGGGTAATTATATTATTAGTATATATTTCAATAGCATCCATTGCGCCAGTATGGATACTGCTTCAACCTAGAGATTATTTAAATTCATTCTTATTATATGCAATGCTAATTGGTGCAGCGCTCGGAATTATAATTACACATCCAACTATCCAATTACCAGCAGTTACTTCTTTCAATTTAGGAAAGGGTAATTTACTATTCCCAATGTTATTTGTAACAGTTGCTTGTGGTGCTATTTCTGGATTTCACTCACTAGTAGCTTCAGGAACAACTGCAAAACAATTGGCAAGTGAAAAAGATATTAAACTTATAGGATATGGCTCAATGCTTATAGAAGGAGTACTAGCTATTGTAGCTATTGTTACTGCATCGTATATTGGAGCTGATAAACTTACGGATCTATTAAAAGGCGGAGCTGTAAATGTATTTGCAGATGGTATAGGTAATTTCATGACAAGCTTTGGAATACCATTCGCAACAGGAAAGAGTTTTAC
>JANZQE010000129.1:0-3068 GCA_038040705.1 Clostridium sp.
GTCCAACTGAAAGCCCAACACAGAAAATAATTCCTAAATTTACTAGGACTGAAACAAGTGAGCCTGATAGCATCTTCCCAAATCCGAAAATCAGTGGATTATTTAAAAATGGTAAATAGGTCGCTAATTTGGCGTTTGTTATGATATTACCAATAGCGATGATAATACCTGCTATTGGTAATATCAATACTGGTACAAACATTCCTTTTGAGAACTTTTGAAAAGCGTCCATAATTTTTTTCTTCATTACAATTCCCCCCTGCTATATTGCTTATATTTTATAAACCTATTATATTACCCGGATTAAACCTTTGTAAACGATTTATGACGCTTAAAAAACATGTTATCTCAGTTGGTAACATGTTTCCATTATTAGTTTATTATATTGTGTTAATTTTTAATAGGCATGCAATTATTAGCTTCTATTAATATATTCATAATATTTGTAAATGATATATTCAATAAGCATACATAAATTAGGGAAAAATGTATTTGGATATATGTTGCTATCATCCAATTTATTAATATCTAATATCTTAAAGGAAATGTCTGAAATATTCGAAATACTATTTTCTATTTCGTTGGTAAATGAAATCACTTTAATTTTTTTATTTTTGGCTAAATTGACCTTATCTAATACCACTTTCGTTTCTCCTGATTTGGAAACCACAATCAACGCTTCAATATCATTAATGTTATTTTCAAAGATACCTATTGAATCACTGCCAGTTGCAAAAATACACTTTTTCCCAAGAACGAGGATTTTTTTATTTAAGTAATTTGCAATCAATGATGAAAATCCAGTTGCATATATAAAAATTACCTTGTGTTTGGTGTTTTTTAATATACTAATAAAATCTGAAATATCACCCTCGGTAATATACTGAAGAAAGGTGTCTTTATCAGAACCTATAAATGTATTTTCATCCTGCTGCTTCTCGCTTCTTTGGGCACCTGTCATAGAGAGAATATGATATACCAAATCAACGAAACCTGTATAACCTAATTTCTTTGAAAGTCTCATGATAGTGGATGTAGAGGTGTAGTTTTCTTTTGCAATACCTCTAACACCCATTGCCATCACTTTATCTACATTATTAATAATATACTTAAGAACTGATTCTTCAGATTCTGTTATTTCTATATTTTTTGTGAACTTACTAATGTATAATTTCATAAATAAACCGTCCTTTATAAAATATTAATTATATAAAATAAAAAATTCTCGAATTAACCCTCTGTCCACAATAAGAATTGCTTTTTATCATTATATAGTGACTTATATCCAAGGTTTAAAGACAAGAACACTGTAATACAAACAGAAGTACAAATGGCAATCATAATGGCTATTTGGTACATAATTGCAGTTGTAGGTAGTGTGCCTGACAATATTTGCCCAGTCATCATGCCAGGTAAAAAGATTATACCCATTCCCAGCATAGAATTTATGGTAGGAATTAAGGCGGTTTGCAACGCATTATTGGCAAAAGGCTGCAAAATATCCTTAGGTTCCACTCCTAAATTTAGTAGTGTACTAATTTTACTTTTTTCTTTGCTTAGGTCATCCATAAAGGTTTTTATTGCAATGTTTACTCCGGTCATAGCGTTACCGATAATCATTCCAGCCAGTGGGATAGTGTATTGGGGATTGAATATGGATTTATTAACCACTACAACTACAAAGAAAACTAAAACAAAAAGTCCTGAAAAGGCTAAAGAACCTCCTATTGCTATCTTAAAATTGTGGTTTAAGTCTTTTCTACTTGAAATTACTCTATGAACAGAAAATATTATCATAAGCATTAAAAAAATTATAGTAAATATAGGTTTTGGATTACTAAACACATACTGGAGTATATAGCCCACCATCATAAGTTGAACCGACATCCTTATACTTGCAATCAAAAGAAGTTTTGTTTGATTAACCTTTGATTTTTTCATAATAAGTAGCACTATAATTAACAGTAAATAAATAAGCGAAAATTTAAAAATATTTAGTGTAGCTGCTCCTTGCATATCTAAAACTCCTTAATTATTTCGATTTTATTTTCGCAAAATTCTTCTACAATATTTTTATCGTGACTTACAATTACAACATCAATATCTTTTTCTTTGCAGAAATTCATTATATTTCTCATAACTTTGTGGCTGTTTTTTTCATCTAATGCTGAAGTTGGCTCGTCCAGTAATATAACTTTCGGGCAT
This sequence comes from Clostridium sp., assembly GCA_038040705.1. Classification (GTDB taxonomy): domain Bacteria; phylum Bacillota; class Clostridia; order Clostridiales; family Clostridiaceae; genus Clostridium_AD. The sequence continues at coordinate 2,206 of JANZQE010000129.1, forward strand.
AATGATAAAAAAATAGCTATATAAACTCTTTGACGCTCGCCACTAGAAAGAGTAGAGGCACTTTGGTCTAGTGGCACATTTACGCAGCAAAGCTGAGTAATGTAACTTATATAATCAATCTTAGGCATAGGTAATTCTCTCATTGCATAAAATGTTTTAAAATTATCTAAAATGCTCTCATCAAAGAGGAAAGGATCTGCAGAAACGAGACTTACCTCACGTCTTAGAGAAATAGGATTATATTCATCAAGAGCTGTACCATTATATAATAATTCACCAGAGAGTGGATTTATGGAGTTATTTAATAGTTTTAAAAAAGTGCTTTTACCACAGCCACTCTCTCCAACAATAAAATTAATCTTGCCTTGCCTAATGTTTATGTTATCGTAACTTAGATTAGCTTTATATGTAAGATGACTTGCTTTAAATAGTAAATTATTCATAATTATATTTTCCTTCTTTTTATATATTTTGGTTGTGTGTTTTCGATAGGCTTATTATAGCATATTAAAGTATGTTATAATTTAACTATATGAACATATATGGAAAAGAAGGTGTAGTAGTATATGAATAATTCTAAGAGAAAATTTGAAAATTTCGAAAACGCACTTAGTAGATTAAAAGAAGGGATTTTAAAGTTTGATGAAGCTAATGATTTATTAATAGATGGATTAATACAACGTTTTGAATTCACATTTGAGCTTTCATGGAAGACGCTGAAAGTTTATTTCGAAGATGAAGGACTTATAGGACTTAACTCTCCTAAAGCAGTACTAAGAGAAGCTTTTTCAGCTGGAATTATAAAAGATGATGAGTTGTGGCTTAGAATGCTTAATGACAGAAATTTAACTTCTCATATTTAT
>JANZQE010000130.1:0-3135 GCA_038040705.1 Clostridium sp.
AATGATAATGATGAAATTTGTCTGTAAATTAACTGAAGAACTTGGGATAACAACTATAGTGAGTATGAATCCTGTTATGGTAGATGGCACAGGAATGTGTGGAGCATGTAGAATTACTGTAGATGGTGAAACTAAATTTGCTTGTGTAGATGGACCAGAATTTGATGGGCACAAGGTTAATTTTGAGGAAGCAATGAGAAGACAAAAGATATACAAAACAGAAGAGGTTTCTGAAAACGAAGGAATAAAACCAGGCTGTGGCTTAGGGGGTACTAAATAATGAGTAAAATGAAGCAAACGAAAATAGCAGAACAAGATCCTAAAATAAGAGCAACTAATTTTGAAGAAGTATGTCTTGGATATACAGAAGATGAAGCAGTTGAGGAAGCTACAAGATGTTTAGATTGTAAGAATCCTAAGTGCGTAACTAAATGTCCTGTAGCAATAGATATTCCGGGGTTTATTCAACATGTTAAAAACAGAGAATTTGAAGATGCAGTTAAAGTAATAGCAAAATATAGTGCATTACCAGCTGTTTGTGGAAGAGTCTGTCCTCAGGAAACTCAATGTGAAAGTAAATGTATATTAGGAATAAAGGGAGAATCTGTTGCCATAGGTAAACTTGAAAGATTCGTAGGAGATTATTCTAGAGAGAATAAGGTTGATATTTCAGAAACAAAACCTAAAAATGGTAAGAAAGTGGCTGTAATAGGAAGTGGTCCTGCTGGACTTACTTGTGCAGGTGAACTCGCTAAAGCGGGGTATGACGTGACTATTTTTGAAGCACTTCATGAAGCAGGTGGAGTTTTAGTATATGGAATTCCAGCCTTTAGATTACCTAAGGATACAGTTGTAAGTTATGAGATTGAGAATGTTGTAAAATTAGGCGTTAAAATAGAAACTAATGTTATAGTGGGAAGAACTGTAACTATAAATGAACTTATGGAAGATGAAGGCTTTAATGCTGTATTTATTGGTTCAGGTGCAGGACTTCCAATATTCATGGGGATACCTGGAGAAAATTTAAATGGAGTATTCTCGGCTAATGAGCTCTTAACTAGAAATAATTTAATGAAAGCATATAAAGAGGGTTACAAGACGCCTATAAGAGTAGGAACAAAGGTTGCGGTTGTAGGTGGAGGTAATGTTGCTATGGATGCTGTAAGAACAGCAGTAAGATTAGGATCAGAGGGTCACATAGTATACAGAAGATCTGAATCAGAACTTCCGGCTAGAGCTGAAGAAGTTCACCATGCAAAAGAAGAAGGAGTTATAATGGATTTACTTGTGAATCCAGTTGAAATTCTAGGGGATGATACAGGAAACGTTATAGGAATGAAGTGTATAAAAATGGAGCTTGGCGAGCCTGATGCTTCAGGCAGAAGAAGACCTATGGAAATTAAAGGTTCAGAATTTATAATGGATGTAGATACAGTTGTAATGTCTCTAGGTACATCACCAAATCCATTAATTGCATCAACGACTGAGGGACTCGTAACTAACAAATGGAAATGTATAGTTGCAGATGATGAGACTGGTTTGACGTCTAAAGTTAACGTATATGCCGGTGGAGATGCAGTTTCAGGAGCAGCTACAGTTATACTAGCTATGGAAGCTGGCAAAAAAGCTGCTAAAGCTATTGATGAAATGTTAACTGAATAATAGAGAATAGCCTAAACAGCTCCATAAACGAAAGTTTATGGAGCTGTTTTTCTGTGTAAAAATTTGTATTTTAAGAACAAAAGAAATTGTAAGCATTAGGGAGTAAGATGGATATATAATTACATATTTAGCAAATCATGAGTGTATTCACAATTGACAAAAGTGTAGCACAATGATATAAATAGTGTAGCACATATAGTTATATAATATATTAAAAATATGTGCAAAGTTCAAATCATAAATAAAAATAATATAACACAATAAAGAAAATAAGTTGTATATTGGAGGAGTAAGTATGTGTATAAAAATTGCTATAAATGGGTTTGGAAGAATAGGAAGAGTTGCATTAAGAATTTCACAAGAAAATTTATATGAGGGAGCAGAAATAGTAGCTATTAATGCAAGAGCAGATGTAAAAACTCTTGCACACCTTTTTGCCTATGATTCTTGTTATGGGACATTTAAAGGTGAAGTAGAAACAAAAGGCAACTCATTAATAATAAATGGTAAAGAAATTAAAGTGTTTAATGAAAAAGAACCTAAGGATTTACCTTGGAAGGAACTAGGCATAGATGTTGTTATAGAATCAACAGGTGCATATACAAAGAGGGAACAGGCTATGCAGCATATTAAAGCGGGAGCTAAAAAGGTAGTAATTACTGCACCGGCAGAGGATGAGGATATAACAATAGTTATGGGAGTTAATGATGAAAAATACAATCCTCAAAAACATCATATTATTTCCAATGCGTCTTGTACTACCAATTGTCTTGCACCTTTTACTAAAGTATTAGAGGAACAATTCGGTATAGTTAAAGGATGTATGACAACAATACACTCCTATACCAATGATCAAAAAATATTAGACAAAACTCATAAAGATTTAAGAAGAGCTAGAGCGGCCGGAGAATCAATAATTCCTACAAGCACTGGAGCTGCAAAAGCACTTTCAAAGGTAATACCAAATCTTGAAGGAAAAATTAATGGTTCAGCTTTAAGGGTTCCTACAGCTGCAGTGTCTATAACTGAGCTAGTATGTGAGGTGTCAAAAGAAGTAACTGTAGAAAAAGTAAACAATGCATTCAAATATGCATCACAACATGAGCTTAAGGGTATATTGGGATACTCAGAAAGACCATTAGTATCTATAGATTATAAGGGCGATGATAGATCATCTATAGTTGATGGTCTTTCGACCATGGTTATAGGTGAAAATATTATAAAGGTACTAGCATGGTATGACAATGAGTGGGGATATTCAGCTAGAACAGTAGATTTAGTAAATCTTGTAGCAAGAAAAATGGAAAATGTAAAGAATATGAAAATGGTAGTATAGTTTAAATAAGAAAATTAGGTATTACTCATGATTTATGGGCAAAAGCGTGGATGGTTAACAATTATTAGCTAGTTTAGTGGTTAATAATTGAGAACTGTCCTATTTTGTTTTTTCTCAAGTTGTAGTATCATTAGTGA
>JANZQE010000131.1:0-3574 GCA_038040705.1 Clostridium sp.
CTTATAGTTATAATATTTCTAGAATGAAGTAAATATTACTTCATTCTCCGTTAAAAATATACATTGCATATAATTCCCTTTAAAATTTATTACTTCCCATTTACTTTAGTATTATTATAAAACTCCTTTAATTGTCTTGCAAAACTATCATTATTATAATTTTTAGCATGAATATATAATCTTTCAGATGCTCTAGTGATTCCCACATACAAAAGTTTTCTCTTTTTTATATCATTTTCTATTATATTTTTTTCACTAAACTCATCTACATCCATTAAAATGCATACAGGTGCTTCTAACCCTTTAGATGAATGATATGTGGTTATTATAATATGTTTATCATCCGGTTCTTTAGTTACCTGCGTATTATTCCTAATATCATTATCAAGCTGTGAAAATAAACTCTCACATGTTTTTTTTGTTTTACACAACACCAATATATCCTTAGGTTTATAGTAGCCTTTATCAAGTAACCCCTTTAAAAGTATGTTAACACAATTATATTTCCCTTCTAAGAATTCAACCTCACTATTACTACTGCTCTCATTATCTATATCACTTCTTCCATCATAAAAATTTTCTACTTCTTTTTTCAATGATGGCTCAATCATGAGAAAATCTAAAGCTAAATTTATGTGATTTTTACCAGATCTATAGCTTTTTTTCAATAATTCACTACGCCCCCTCATATCTATGCCTAAACTTTTCCAACTTAAATCAGTGGGATTGTAAATACTCTGTAGCCTATCCCCAGCCATAAATAGATTTATTCCTTCAACTTCCTCATCCTTAGAATTTCTATATTTATAGGTTTTACATAGTTTTACACAAAGTCTAATCCAATCATCATAAAAGTCTTGGTATTCATCAATAAGAATAGCGTCATAAATAGAAGCAGCTTTTTCTAATGCAATATTCGGCAAAATCACAGGCCACCACTCAGCTGTTGTCTTTCCTGGAACTTTTACATTTGCAATATCGAGAGCCATTTTATGAAATGTTGTAACTGATATGTTTTCTAAATGTATATTCATAAGCCTACAATGTTCATCTTTTTCTTTCAAACTATTTTCTATCTTTCGCTTTAAACATTTATTATAAGTTACAATTCTAATTTTCCAATCAGGATTAGTTTGCACCAAAAAAATTGCTCTTGCTATTAAAATAACTGTCTTACCACTGCCTGGCACTCCTGTCACCATGTAATGACCATAAGGTACTCTTTTAGCAATCTTCTCCTGCTTTATATCTAATGCTTTAATAATTTTATCGCCAGTATCCTCATTTAACTTTTCAAACATCCTTACTTCAGGAAATAGAATAGCTCTTAACCCTTGCAAATCTTCGTTATCCAAATTACAACATTCAAATCCAAATAAATCATCAATTTTTAAACTTTGCATGTTATCAGATGTAATATATGTTGTAGGAGGTTGATAAAATACATCTACTAATTCATTATTTTCAATATCTAAGGAACTTAAATTTGTAAATACTATTCTCGAATAAAGTTTGGCTTTTAATATTCCTTCATCATTTAATAAACTATCTTCACTTTCAAAAAGTCCTTTTGCTAAATTAAAATACTGATTTCCTTTTAGTATAGGATTTGTAACTTTCCTTTTATCAATTGTCACTACGCTTCTCCTGTTTACTTCTTCTAGATATCCTATTGACCAATCTTTTACTTCCAAAATGCAGATACCCTTAAGATTGTCTATCAGTATATAATCTGGATTTAAATTTCTTAATCTTGGTTGAATGTATAAATAACATTCTCTATCTATATTTTCATAGAGTCTTTTAATTTTATTTAACAGTCTTCTTTCTCCTTCTGTTAACTCCATATATTCCGTTGGAATTATAGTAATATTCATTAATTATCTCCCTTATACATTGATGTCATAAAATAAATACTATATTATTTCTTACAACACTGTTTATGAATATAAGTTTTACTTATTCGACACTTTATAATTTGTTTACGTCCCCCGGGGGTTTTTATGAGCGCAGCGAATTTGCTATTTGCAGAAAAAAAGCGCCCTTTTCAAGGGCACTAATTCTCTAAGCTACATCAACTACACTAGTATCAGTACTAACTACCTTAGCATCTTTCTTGCCAATTGAGTTACCATTAGCTGATTCAAAGATGTTCTTTGCAATGACTAAATCCATAAGAACGTTTACCTCAGCTTCTGTAATGGTTGGAACTCCATTTCCGTCTGCTTTGATGTCATCTACAGTTAACGTGAAATACTTACCCTCTGTTTCTGTTAAAAATCTCATAACTAATTTATGCATATCACTTTTCCTCCTTTAAATTATTTGACCTAGATACTTTAAATAAGCTTATTCCATAACTAAGTTAACCTCATCTTCTCTGTCTAATCTAAATAATGGATAAGTTTTGAGACTAGAGATAGCTTCTCCTACAGCAAAAATGTCCTCGTCCACCGCTTCAACTTTTAGATTACTTAATCTCTTTGTTGCGTATTTGTCTTTACCTTCGCTGTCCACTCCTACCATCATAGTAAGTTTTAGCGTACTGGCTACCTTTGTTGATACAACTGCCATTTAAATCACTCCTTCTTCATTTTGTTTTCAATAAGTATATATGTCCTTTAAAAGTTTTGTGCGGAAATTTATTGAAATATATGGATTATATAAGTGCCTTTAGTTTTTTTAGGGCTTTTTTCTTAAGTCTTGCAAATTGATGGTAGCTTTTATCACTATCACAGGCTATTTCTCCTAATGATTTTTCAAAAACATAATATTTCATCAGTATTTCCCGTTCTAAGGGCTCAAGTGTAGCGATGGCTGCATATAGTTTTTTTACCTCATCGTAGGCTATAACCTCATCCTCTAAGGTAAACTCATAATTCCCTGATAGATCAAAATCTAACATATCACTATTTGGAACCTCCCTAAAATGTTTTATCTGTCCTTTAAGAAGTGCTTTATAGTTCATTTTTATGGCATTGATGCAATATCCGTTAAAGCTGTTACTACCTAGCTTGTACATATCTATGGCTTTAATTACTGACAAATACCCGTGTTGTACTAAATCTGATGTATCATAGCTTGGAATGTGATATCTTGTAGATTCTTTGAATATGAAATATTTAAACTTTTCAATTATTTCTTCTGTAGCTCCACCCTCTCTAGCTTTAGCATTTTGAATAAGTTTTTCCACGTTAAGCACCGCCTTTAATTTATTTAACATAATTATTCTAAATCATTATCCGCATATCCTAATAACTTTTTTTCTAGGTCATCGAAATCGTATTGTCTCTGCTCAAAATCGCAGAAATCACCTGTTTTAACCTTAGGACTCTGGCTGCTACTCGTTCTACTTATCCATTTTTTTTGATATGCTTTTACATCCTCTCCAGTTTTTATGCCAACACTTATCCAATTACTCAGTATTTTTGTAATATATTTTAAATTTTTAGCGTCATAACACACTGCCTCTTCTATTGCCATAATAATAACTTCGCTAGTTACATGATTTGTATACTCTAATATTTTTTCATTTTCTAGTGGAGTGATAGCATGTACATTTTCTTCAAATATT
>JANZQE010000132.1:0-3904 GCA_038040705.1 Clostridium sp.
CTTAATGTGGCTAAAATCAATAGTGATGGGAAATCATTAAGTGATTTAAAGAGGATAAGTCTGGGTAATGATACAAGTGGGAACATTAAATTTGATGATAAAAATAATTTAATTATTATAGGTTATGAATACATATATAAATTAAAAGCAGATATTTTACTTAAAGAGGAAAATACTCTGCCCAAAGAAGCAGAGATTTCAATGGATAGTCTCAAAGAATTTAAACGAATTTTGGCGAAGCAATTTCCTGATGAATTTATCTCGGAACAAACAATATTAGATGACATAGGCATATACAATATAATTGCTTTTCAAGTTTAAATTAAATACACTAAAAGTGATTTGTTACAATATATAAAAATATGTTAACAAATTTTTAAAAATTTGTTATAATAACCTTAAGACTTTTGGAAAAAAATATGGAAGAAGGGTTATTATGAAAAAGAAAAGTACGTCCAGGCCACTAAATACAAAAAATCGACGAAGGACTATACCAAAATCAATTATTAATAAAGTAGGTATGTTAATTGGTCTTATTGTGCCAATAGCTTTATTCATATCTTATTCTATGGATGTAAACTTTTTCACTATTACAAAAATTATATCTGTTTTTGTCCTAATTATATGTATAGCTGCTTATTTAAAAGATGAAGTTATTTATCCTCGGTTTAAAGTTGTACATCGCGGTGATAAAGTAGGTATTAAAAAAAATGCAGTGAGCCAAACACATAAAACAAAATTTTCATTTTCATTAAATAAAGGTACAATTCAAATGGTATTATCAATATTATTAGTTATCATATGTACTTATTTAGGGCAATTTATATATAGTGCGATTGGATAATTAGCATTTTAATAAGTCAAAAGTTTTCTAAATAAAAGAGAAATAAAGAGTACTATTCAGTACGTAAGAAGATAAGTGTTAAATAGTAAAAAAGGCAATCAAAAGGTGAAGACATTTTGATTGCCTTTTTTTAGAAGGAGATGACTTATGGAAATTAAACAATTTAAACTATTATCTGCGATGCAGAAGAAAGAGTTATACGATTTTATTAAAAATACTGATTTAACTTATAATAAATCCTTTATAGAAATGAATAATATATATGCAAGCGATACCTTCAATGATGGAGGTGGTGTGTTTATACTGTTTCACAAGGGCGCAGTAATAGGAAGTGCCGCTGTAATAACGAAGGAAATTAGCATTAAGGGGGAGGCGTTTGTTACAGATGTTTATGTTTCTAGGGAAAATGTAGAAGTTAATTTATGTTTTCTAATGGAAAAAATAGTAGAGTATTGCAAAATTTGCACTGCTAGAAGTGTGAAAATAGGTATTCGTGAAAGTGAAACGCATCTTATTCCATATATTAAAGCTACAGAGTTTACTCATATATATGATGCTGTAATTATGAAACATAATAGATATGTAGATAAAATACGTGGGCCGTATAGAAAAATAGAACTCCAGCCACTTTCTATTTCGAATTCCTTTGAATATATGAATATTCAAAATGAATCTTTTAGAAATAGTCCTAATGGAGCAACTATAGATGAGGTGGAAGTAAAGGATTATATAATTCGATATGCTAACGATAAAGATTTAATAGGAATATGTTTTGCTGAAAATAGAGCATGTGGGGTATATGAGCTATCTATAGATGAGAATATAGGATGGATTAATACCCTAGGAATTGACCCTATTCACCAAAAAAAAGGATTTGGAAGTGCATTAATTGCGAAATGCATTAAAAAGCTATATGAGCAGAATTTAGACGAAATAAAACTTTTAGTAATTACGTCAAATGATAATGCAGTAAAGATGTATAAAGAAAATGATTTTAAGCAGGAAAAAGTATTTTCTTATTGGTTTGAAAAAACAATATCATTGTAAAATAGGTAGAATATATGTATAATTATAACTAGGACATTTGTGTTAAAAATGTAACTATTTAAAACCGGGAAGGAGATGTAATATGTCAGAGTGGTGGAGTGCTATTGGAGATTTTGAAAAAATATTTTGGTTTTTTGCGTTTCCATCCACAGCAGTATTTATTTTACAGATGATTATGACATTGATGGGTCTAGGTGATAATGGAGATATAACTTACGATATCCAAGATACTTTGGATGAAATACCAGGGGATTTAATAGATCTAGACATGAATGATAGTGCAGGAGAAGTTTTAGACTTCAAGTACAAGTTTAAGCTATTTACTATAAGAAGTGTAGTAGCATTTTTTACTGTATTTTCCTGGACTGGAATTGTGGCAACAACGTCAGGTATAGGTAAAATATTTACGGTCATAATAGCCTTAATTTCAGGCTTTGTTATGATGTATATAGTGTCCTACATCTATTATTTTCTAACGAAATTTGTAGAAGATGGGACTATGAATACAAAAAACGCAATTAATAAAGAGGGTCTAGTTTATTTAACTATTCCAAAAGGAAGAGAAGGATTTGGAAAAGTAGAAGTAGTGGTTCAAGGTGCATTAAGATTACTTGATGCAACAACAGATGGAGATGACATACCTACAGGAAGTAAAGTAGTAGTTATAAGAATTGTCGAAAATCAGCTTTTGCTCGTGGAAAAAATAGATTAAATTTAAGGAGGAAAAATTATGACATCAGACGTTTATGGAATCATTTTGCCAATTATCATTGTTTTAATTATTTTTATAACAGTGCTTGCAGTATTTGCTAGGTACAAGAAATGTCCATCAGACAAAGTTCTTGTTGTTTATGGTAAAACAGGAAAAGGAACAGATGGAGAATCTAGATCTGCTAAATGTATACATGGTGGAGCAGCATTCATATGGCCTGTAATACAAAGTTATCAATTTTTAGATTTAACGCCTATATCTATTGAGGTTAATTTAACAAATGCACTTAGTAAGCAAAACATTAGAGTGGATGTTCCTTCTAGGTTTACAGTAGGTGTTTCTACAGAAGAATCCATTATGCCTAATGCAGCGGAGAGACTACTTGCGCTAGGTCTTAAGGAAATTCAAGAACTAGCCAAAGATATAATATTTGGTCAATTAAGACTTGTTGTTGCTACTATGGATATTGAGGAAATAAACTCTAATAGAGATAAGTTTCTATTAAATGTTTCACAAAATGTAGAATCAGAGCTTAAAAAGATAGGATTAAAGCTTATAAACGTTAATGTTACTGATATCAGAGATGAATCAGGATATATAGAAGCTCTTGGTAAAGAAGCAGCAGCTAAAGCTATAAATGATGCTAAGAAAACTGTGGCTGAAAAAAATAGAGATGGTGCTATAGGCGAGGCAGATGCAAAGCAAGATGAAAGAGTCAGAGTATCGGCAGCTAATGCTAAGGCTATAGAAGGAGAAAATTTAGCTAAGATAACTGTTGCTAATTCCGAGGCAGAAAAAATGGAAAGACAAGCAGAAGCTAATAGAAGATCAAATGCATCACAAAAGGTTCAAGCAGCTAAAGCTCTTGAAGAATCATATGTAGCGGAACAATTAGCAGAAAAAGCTCGTGCGGACAGAGAAAAAGCTACAAAAGAAGCAGACGTAATAGTTCACGCTGAAATTGAAAAGAGAAGAGTGGAAATTGATGCGGAAGCAAAAGCTGAGACTATTAGAAGAATAGCCAAAGGTGAGGCAGATGCAACGTTAGCTAGAATGTCAGCAGAAGCTAAAGGTAATATGGAGATATTAACTAAACAAGCAGAAGGCCTAAAGAAAATCGTAGAAGCAGCAGGCAACAGTGCAGAAAATGCAGTAATGCTTATGATGACTGATAAAATTGAGCAACTTGTTACATTGCAAGTGGAAGCTATTAAAAACATTAAAATTGATAAAATCACTGTTTGGGATACAATGGGTGGAAATGGTAATGGAACCCCAACTACAGCAAACTTTTTATCAGG
>JANZQE010000133.1:0-3942 GCA_038040705.1 Clostridium sp.
GTTATAGTTAATCCAGGAATTACTATAGGTAATAATGTAGTAATTGGTTCTGGAAGCGTTGTAACAAAAGATATTCAATCTAACTGCATAGCAGTAGGTAATCCTTGTAAAGTAATAAAACAAATTACAGATGAGGATAAGAAGTATTATTTTAAAAATTTGAAGACCTCGACCGCACTCTCGTGGCTTCAGCCATGAGTTAGGTCGTCTTACATATGTTAATAATAAAATAGTTATATACCGTTAATATGATTGATTCGTATAAATACATATGTTAATATTTATTTAGAGGTGAAAGTAATGGCACAAGTATATCATGGGCGTGGATATGTTTATTCCATACAATATCATATTGTATGGTGTGTTAAATATAGGCATAAGGTTTTAACTTCTAATATAGAAAACAGATTAAAAGAAATTTTATATAAAATTTCTGAAGATAATGGATTTACTATAGTATTAATGAATGGAGATTTAGATCATATTCATTTATTAATAGAATGTACTCCACAACAATATATTCCAGATATAATGAAAGCATTAAAAGGAGTATCAGCTAGAATACTTATGAAAGAATATGGAATAATAATAAAGAAGAAATTATGGGGAGGACATTTATGGAATCCTTCTTATTTTGTAGCAACAGTAAGCGAAAATACGGAAGAGCAAATTAAAGTTTATATAAATAGTCAAAAGGATAAATAGAGAGGAAGGTGAATTTATCTATGGTAAAAGGTTTTAAATATCGTATTTATCCGACAGTGGAACAAGAAACACAATTAGCTAAGACATTTGGTTGTGTTAGGTTTATTTATAATCAAATATTAGCTAAAAAATTAGAATTATATGAAACTACTAAGAAGAGTATATCAAAAACGGACTGTAACAATTACTGTAATAGGGAATTAAAAAAAGAATATCTTTGGCTTAAAGATGTAGATAAATTTGCTTTAACTAATTCTATTTATAATTTAGATTATGCTTATCAAAAGTTTTTTAAAGAGCATACTGGTTTTCCTAAATTCAAATCAAAACATGATCATAATTATTCTTACACTACTAATCTTACAAATAATAATATCAAGGTTTTATTCCATAACAATCTAGTTCAATTACCTAAACTAGGTAAAGTAAAAGCTAAATTGCATAGAGAATTTAATGGAAAAATATTATTTGCTACTGTTAGTAAAGTACCAAGTGGTAAATATTTTGTAAGTTTTAATGTAGAGACTGAAAATTTTAAGTTACCTATAATTAATGAAATGATAGCATTTGACCTAGGCCTCAAAGAATTTCTTATAGATACAAACAATAACCATATAGAAAGACCTAGATCATTATATAAATTTGAGGGTAAGTTAATTAAATTACAAAGACAATTATGTAAAATGGAAAGGAATAGCAATAATTATAAGAAACAAAGGTCTAAAATAGCTAAAATTCATGAGAAAGTAACAAATATTAGAAATGATTTTTCAAATAAATTGTCATCGCAAGTTATTAACGATAACCAAGTAATAATTTCGGAAGACTTACAAGTTTCTAATATGATAAAAAATCATAATTTGGCAAAGAGTATTCAAGATGTATCATGGTCAGAATTTACAAGAAAGCTAGAATATAAAGCAAATTGGTATGGGAGAACATATCATAAAATAAGTCCCTGGTTCGCCAGTTCTCAAATTTGTTCTGAGTGTGGAGCAGTAAATAAGAAGGTTAAGCTATTATCTATAAGAGAGTGGACTTGTGAAGAATGTAAAAGCAATCATGACAGGGATGAAAACGCATCAAAAAATATTCTAAAACAAGGAATAAAAGAATTGGGTTTAGAAATAGCTATTTAGTAAATTAGATTATAGAAATTCATATAGATAAAATGTAGGGTAGGAATTTATCCGAAGTATAACGCCCATGGAGTTAGTAGGTTACGAGGACAATGATGTGGGAAATTTTAAGAGTAATCTTAGAAGCACGTGATTTAAATCATGTGAGATTCACTTAATAATCCTTCTTTGTGTATCTTTATCCTGTTTCTTAATAAATTTTTCTGCTTTTTTAGTCAATTTTATATTATAGTTATTATTCACCTAAATTTAGTTCCTTTATTAAATTTTCTAAAGGAATTAATTCTTCTTTTGAATTTTTATACTGCTTACATAATTTGTTTTCATCTTCAGTCACTTCATCTTCCTCAATCTTCGACCATCTTATTTCTAGGTCTTTATCATTTTTATGCTTCAAATACTCATAAAAGTCCAATACTTCTGCTAAAACTTGTGCATCCTCTTCTTTATTCAATTTTTCTATTACTTCTTTAGCCAATGGGCTCATTTAATCACTCCCTATTTAATTTAAAATTATGTTTGATTTAAAACTTACTATATCCTTTGTACTGAAAAATTAGTTTAATTAATTATGTTATTATCTAATAGTATTAATTATATCATATATTTTTATTTTTCAAATTAATATTCTATATAATGGGATAAAGACATAATCGTTAAAAATGTTGATACTTTTATTGTTATAAATTATTGAAGGTGAAAGTATGTAGAAGTGTGATAAATAGTATATAATGAGTTTTACAGAATCTTAGTTTACGTAGTAAAAAATCCCCGTAAGCAGGCCAGGATGCATAACAATTAATAATTGTTATGTCCCCCAGAGACATCCCCAGGGGCTCTAGCACTTCTGAGACAGGAAGTCGAATAAGTGCGCTAGGGGATTTTTTATGGAGTAAACTTAGACTCTGTTAACGAATTCTCTACTATTAGAACATCCTACATGCCGAACCTTCATTTGATTACTTGTTTTTGTTTTTCAATTTTTTTAATGCCTCATTGCTTGAAAAGATAATATCTTCTTTAGATTTTATATACTCTTGACATTTTTTAAAAATCTCAATAAGTTTATCATAATTAACTTTTGATTGAGATTCATATAGCGCACCCCTATATTCCGTATTGTATTTTTCATCAATAGCTATTAAATCAATATTATTTTCTAGACATTGTTTAAGTAAAAGAAATCTTCCTATTCTGCCATTACCATCTTGGAATGGATGTATTTTTTCAAAATTACTATGAAAGTAACATAAATCATGTAAATTAATACTTAAAGCTTTTTTAGTATTATAATTCTCAATAAGTCCTAATAATAAAGGTTCAACTTCATGTGGCTCTGCGAGTTTTATTTCATCTAATCCACTTATCATATTAGGAATTTTTTTAAATCTACCTGAAAACCCCTTTTTATCATCAGAAGTACCATTTTTTAATAATTGATGATATTCTCTAATTAACTGTAAAGATAATGGTTCATCTAATGTTTCAATTATAAAATCAAAAACATCTAAAGAGTTTCTAGTTTCTATAACATCATCCCAGGTATGAGTACCAGAAACTATATTTTTATCTGCCAACTGATTTAAAGTATCTCTATTAAAAGTACTACCCTCTAATTTATTAGAATGAAATAGAAATTCAATCCTTAAAGCATAATAAAATGAGTTTGGTACTTCTTTTAAATCAAGTAAAAAAGTTCTAGTTAATTTCACAATAATTCACCTATCTTTCTTATTAATATTATTTAAATTTTAACTATTTACATAATTTAATAGCATAATTATATCATATATTTTTATAAACAAATCATTAATTTAATAATTAGACGACGAATACTTCTCATTTAAAAAAGTTATCTGCTAGCGCAAGTGGTTGCAGATGACACATATTTGACAGCAGTTTAAATAGTTTGCACCTCCCCATCCAGGAATAGATGGATCAATGTTTATGAACTTGGAAGTGCCAATGCTTTTGCTCACAGTTGCCTCTAAATTAATCCATTTTTTCTTTTCTACATATGAAACGCGACACAAATTTTATCATTATTCATCAAACTCAACCCTACACAAAGTGGTTTTTAGTAAATGTTAGTGTAATA
>JANZQE010000134.1:0-3614 GCA_038040705.1 Clostridium sp.
TATATTTCTCCATTCATCAAAAGATAAATTCACCAAGGGGTGTTTCTTACAGAAATTATTGTAGTTATCTTTACTTGCACTTCTCCAATCAACAGAGACTCTAGCCATTTGTTATTAGTTTGTAGGCTGTGCGTTAGATGCTTGTCCGTCTATACCTTCATTACTCATATCTGTTTTGATTTGGAAATAAGTAGATAATAGTTTTGTAGAGGTCATTGCAAGGGCTTGTTGTTCTAAGTACCCAGGTATAGCATATTCTTTATCTAGTGGATTTTTACATAAATCCTCTAAAGAATAATCTGTACCACATTCACAATCTGGATACATTATCTCATTAGGTACATCTTCTTCAAACAACGCTACCAACCTTATTGATTTTAATAAAGGATTACTTACATATAAGTATCCATTAGATATCCAAAAGTAGCTTTCCTTTTTAATTATTCTAAGCTTTAATGTATTTAGATATCTATTTACTGTTATTTCTTTTAACTTTTTACCTGTGCCTCCCATAGCATTTATAGAATACACACCTTGAATTACATATTGATAATTACCTTCTGATATTCTTGGTAACTTAAATTTAGTTCTTGCTACAGTGCAAGGGTCAGCATACTCACAACATTCTGAAATAGGAACTTCTACCATCTCTAAACAAGGAATGGTGGTGAATAATGTATCACTAGCCCATAATCTTCTTAAATTAGTTTCTCTTTTAATTAATACTAATGCATTATTTTTAACTTCAGAAGCAATAGCCCTGTCAGTAATCAATGCATCAGTTGATAATATCTTATGCGTAGAACGCACATCTGAAACTAATTTTCTTAATGTTGCCATAATTATATTCTTTCTTCAAATTCAGCCACCTTGCCTACTTTAAAGTCATAGACTAAAGCTAGGGCAGCTCGTACACTGTGTACAAAGTTGTTATCTTTATGCCATCTATCTGTACCAGATAAACTAGGCATTTGTTGTATTCTAACCCCCTTTATTTCTTTAGCAATATAGTGATGTTTATCACCAGTGTGAACTTCTCTATATGTAGAATCTCCAAACCATTTACTATACTTTGGGTGTGTTGCAAATAACAAAGGCAGTGCCTCTATTTTACAATTACCATGATGGAAACCAATGAACGTATTACCTATTACAGTTGCTTTTACTAAGCCTTCTTCTCTATCAAAAAATACATCTGGCTCATCTTGAAAGTATACATCAAGCGCATGTGCTAAATAAAATGATTTAGTTCTATCATGATTACCTTGAACCAATATCACTTGAACATCCAAAGAGTTTGACTTTAACATCTTAATTGTGTCTACAAGAATAGAAAATCCTAATTCATACTCAGTGGCATAATCTAATATGACATCTTGAGGTGTTCCATTTGTTGTTTGATTTTGATAATTATCTGTATGGAAGAAATCATTTGATATAGGAAATACCACTCTATTTATATCATATACTGATTTAACTTTGTCTATTAGTTTTTGAGCTACGTTAATAAATCTAACAGCTCTAGTTCCAGGATCATTATCCCCATCTACATATCGCTTTGCTAAATGAAAATCTGAAAGAGATAACTCAATATCTACAAGATCTTTGTGATCATTTCTTTCTGGTGCAGGGGTTGGAATGTAGTTTGACTTATAGTTTTCTAAAAACTGTTTAAAGTCTTCTGGTGTATAATCTTTAGGTTGTTTTCTTTTAGAAAACACAGAAGATGTAAACCTTCCACTAGGGAGTAGTTTAGACCAGTAATTAGTAATTATATATTTAGATAGATCTATTTTGTGCAATGCAGCTAAATCTATTTCACTTTTTGGTTCAAAGTCTAAAGTAACAGTACTTTCTATTGTACCCTTTTCTTTGTTTACCTTCTTTACAAATTCTAATTCTTCAAGCTTACTTGACTCTTTTGTAAATTCTTCTAAAGGATCTTTACTTTCCTTTTTAATATCTTTTAGCAAATCATTCACTTCATCTTCTGTAATTTGCAACTTCTCAGCGTAAAACTTTTTACTCTTCTTCCAAGCTAACATTGACTTTAACTGTATGAGTAAATCTTCAGAGTGTGACATAAGGTGGGGTTTTAGTTAAATATGGTAAAGATATGGAATTTATTTTGGATATTACAAATAAATTTACTAAGGAAGGTTATTCTTTATAACTAATTTGATTATAAATAAAAAACTCCCAGGGCTATTACACCCTAGGAGAAGCCTTGTAAAACCAACAAAACAAGACTTTTTTATATAGTAATATTAATATCTAAATATATACCTTTATCGATTGCCATAACCCTGATAATTGTTGACAGATTAGGTACTTGATCTGTTACATATCCGTCAGGGTTGACCTTCCCTAATAATTCATTTCTCGTTACATTTGTTGCAAATGGAGCTGTAAAGTTATTTACATCTGAATAGAGATTGAACATATAGAGGTCTCCTATTGTATCTATTTTTACTATACCTGTCATATCAGATTATGGAAAGGTTACATTAGCTGTCACAAAATTTGAACATGTTCCAGTATTTTCAACTTTAACTGCTATCGTATTATTAGATACACCTACATTGTGACCTCCAATAGCTTGTAATAAACCTATTGCTGTATTTGATTCAACAAGAGTGAATCCGATTCCTGCAGATTCATATATATTTACTGGTCCTGAGTTAGCGCCCATGATGCCAGCTAATTTTAAATTTACGGTAATTGCCATATTATATTTTTTTTAAGATTTATGTAAGATTAAGGACAGATATTTATTGGTCCAGAAACTTGACCAGCAGTTCCAACTTTAAATGAATAATCAACTCCTGCTGCTACAGTACTGTTAAAAATGTGGTATCCTCCATTTCCTTGGAAAAGAGTGGTGCCAGTAAAATTTATGTAAATTAAAGAGTTAACAGTTGGTGAACCAGCGCCATTAACATTAGTTACCCAAACATCAAGAGTTGTACTTTGAGTACATGCTGCTGTGTCAGTAGATTGTGGGCTAAAACTCATTAACCCTTGCTGCAAGGAGCCAGGAGCAAGAGTAGTCGTAGTTGTTGTTGCAGGTCCAGTTGCTGTTAGAGTTCCTAAGAAACAGACATCAACAGTTGTAGTAGTTGTTGTTGTAGGGGCAACCGTAGTTGTAGTGGTTGTCGGTGCAACAGTTGTTGTTGTAGTAGTAGTAGGAGCTACAGTGGTTGTTGTTGTAGTAGTAGGTGCAACAGTGGTTGTAGTTGTTGTAGGTGCATCAATGTTTCCTGTTACATCAACATACTGTGTACCAATTGTTTTAGTAAAATTAAAGCTAGAAACAAGTGAACCACTTGCAGTTTGTATATCATTCAATACAACAGCACTGTCTAAAGTTGCTTTATTTATAAATGCATTAGTTCCTGCTCTGCTATTTGTTACATTTATTACTACATTAGCTCCATTTTGAATTAGAACATCGCCTCCAAGAGGGTTAGCTGCACCAGTAATTGAACCTGTAGCTACTACTACACTATTTGCAAGTATTTCTATACTGACAGTATCTATTGCTAGTGGTGTGGTTGTCAAAAGATCCCATGTTAACTTATGAAGATTTTCTGTTGTAGTGGTTGTTGTAGTTG
>JANZQE010000135.1:0-4680 GCA_038040705.1 Clostridium sp.
GCTGTTATACATGTACCTATATTATTACCAAATAAAATTGGCACCGCTACTCCTAGTGGAAGTGCTCCTGTAGATGATAATGCTACCAAAATACCTGTGGATGCTGATGAACTTTGGATTACTGCTGTCATCAAAGCACCTGTTAATATTCCCAAAATAACATTACCTTGTAGCTTCATAATCAAAGTTGCAAAAGCTGCAGACTCTGCTAGAGGAGCCATAGTATTCTTCATGAATTCCATGCCTAGAAATAAAATACCAAACCCAAGTATAATATTACCTATTTCCCTAGCTTTCTTGCCTTTCGAAAATAATATTGTTAATGAGCCTATGCCTAAAAATACTGGTATTATAGCATCAAGCTTAAAAGCAATTAACTGCGCCGTTACAGTAGTTCCAATATTAGCTCCCATAATAACCGCTGCAGCTTGATAAAGGTTCATAAGTCCTGCATTAACAAAACCCACTACCATTACTGTGGTCGCACTACTACTTTGGATAACTGTTGTTATTACAGCTCCTGTAGCGACACCTTTTACCGGGTTGGATGTTATTTTTTCAAATATCTTCTTAAGTTTTTCGCCTGAAGCATTTTCTAAACCATCACCCATAAGTTTCATTCCATATAGAAATAACCCTAATCCACCAAAAAGACCTATAATCATTTTAAAAGCATTCATAAAAACCCTCCATATTTGTAACTATTGTAAGTATTTTAATTTTTCTTAAATATCTTAATATCCCATGTATATAATACTACAAATTTCAACTGAGCGTTAAGTAATTTATATCGCATTTAACATAGACTTTAATATTCTTAACACAAACATAACATAGTGACTATTTACTTTTTAAATATATTGATATTAGCAGCCCTTATACTAAATTTATAGATTAATACACAATAAAAAAGAGATATACGCTTTTATCAAGTGTATATCCCCTTCTATGTACAAAAATACTATCTCTTTGAGAACTGAGATGCTTTTCTCGCTTTTTTAAGACCATATTTCTTTCTTTCTTTCATTCTTGGATCTCTTGTTAAAAATCCTGCTTTTTTAAGTTCTGGTCTTAAAGTTTCGTCAGCTTTAAGAAGTGATCTAGAAATTCCGTGTCTTATTGCTCCAGCTTGACCTGTATATCCACCACCGTGAACATTTACTAAAATATCAAATTTATCTTTAGTTCCTGTTAGTACAAGTGGTTGATTAACTATAAGCATTAATGTTTCTAATCCGAAATAGTTTTCTATGTTTCTTTTATTTATAACAATTTTACCTTCGCCAGGTATAAGTCTAACTCTAGCAACTGATTTCTTTCTTCTTCCTGTTCCTATATATTGAACCTTTGCCATTATATTTCCTCCCCTCTAACTTGATTAGTATTTAAGAACTAATGTTTGTGGATTTTGTGCCTGGTTTTTATGTTCTGGTCCTCTGTATACAGTCATCTTTTTAATTGTTTGACGGCCTAATGGTCCTTTTGGAAGCATTCTTCTTACTGCCTCTTCAAAGATAAACTCTGGTTTTTTAACCATTGCTACTCTATATGGAACTTCTTTTAATCCACCTGGATAAAAAGAGTGATGTCTTAACATTTTTTGGTCTAATTTCTTACCAGTTAAAACGATCTTTTCAGCATTTAATACAATGACAAAGTCACCTGTATCAACACTTGGTGTAAATGTTGGTTTATGCTTTCCTCTTAAAATTGAAGCTATTTGACTTGCTGCTCTTCCTAAAACTAGTCCTTCTACATCTACAACGAACCAATTTCTTTCTACTTCTAACGGTTTTGCTAAGTATGATTTCATTATTTTCCCTCCCTGAACTTTTAACAATTGAATTTCTATGCTAAAGATCCGGGGCTAGTGGATCTTATTACACGATAACATATACAAACATTAATAAGTATAATACATTCTACCGGGTGTGTCAATGCTTTTACGCAGGATATTACCCTTTTTACTTATTTATTTAATAAAAAACCTCTTCTAAACATAATCCGCAGGCCGGTGCTGATTTTCCAGCCTTCGCTCTCTGCTTCGATTCGATTATATCTTTAATTTCATTTGGTTTAATTTTTCCTTCGCCAACTCGAATTAGTGCTCCTACTATTATTCTAACCATATTGTATAAAAAGCCATCAGCGGCAATATATATTTCTATTAAGTCTCCATTTTTTATAATATCTAGCCTTGTGATAGTTCTTACAGAAGTTTTTACTGAACTACCTAGATTTTTAAATGATGAAAAATCATGAGTGCCCATAAAATACTTAGTAGCGAGTTTCATAGCCACTAGGTCTAATATTCTTTTATGATGATATATGTAATTGCGCCCTACTGCAACAGACTCGCTCCTATTAAGTATAGAGTAGCTATAGATTTTCCCTGTAGAATTATATCTTGAATGAAATTCATCTGGAGCCTCAAAACAATGTAAAATTACAATATCCAATGGAAGCTTACTATTAATGGCCCCTGTGAACTTCTCTGCAGATATAATGCTACTGGTATAAAAGTTACCTGTATAGCCCCTTGCATGAACCCCTGCATCTGTTCTACTAGAACCTATGATTTTAGTTTCTTCACCTGTAACTTTCTCAATAGCACTCTCTACTTTTTCTTGGATAGTCATGGCATTGTTTTGTCTCTGCCATCCCGAATAATTTGTTCCATCATATTCTATTATTAATTTTATATTTCTCAAGACTTCACACCCTTTTCTATTTATAGGAAACAGAATATCACGTTCTGCTAACAATGGTAATAACAAATAGGAATGCGAATGCAAAACTTGCTACATAATCTTTTGTTGTTATCTTTAATTGTTTCATTCTTGTTCTTCCTTCTCCACCTTTATAGCATCTTGATTCCATTGCCATTGCAAGTTCGTCTGCTCGTCTAAAAGAGCTTATAAATAATGGTACTAAAATAGGAATTAAACTTTTAGCTCTACTTATTAAATTCCCAGACTCGAAATCAGCACCTCTTGCCATTTGTGCTTTCATTATTTTATCAGTCTCATCCATAAGAGTAGGAATGAATCTAAGTGCAATAGTCATCATCATTGCAAGCTCATGGGCTGGCACACCTATTCTTTTAAATGGATTAAGAAGTCTCTCTATACCATCAGTGAGCTCTATAGGAGACGTTGTGAGTGTTAGTATTGATGTTCCAATAATTAAAAACACTAATCTAATTATCATAAAGGCTGCGATTAATAATCCCTCTTTATATACAACTATAAATTTCCATCTCCAGATTTCTTCAGTTCCAGTAGTCATAAAAATGTTCAATATTGCTGTAATAATTAATAATATAAAAATAGGCTTTAGCCCCTTGTATATATATTTAGGGGATAAATTAGCAATCATTATTGTTGACAAAATAAATATAAATATAAATAGATAACCTAAAAAATTATTTACTAGAAATAGGTTAACAATAAATAGTAGCGATATGAGTATTTTAAATCTTGGGTCTAATTTATGTACAAAAGACTCTCCTGGCATATATTGACCTATTGTAATATCTTTAATCATACAAATTCCTCCAATGTGTTGTAAGACCCGAATACTATTATTATAAACGGTGTCCTATTGGGATAAAAAATTTATACTAGTCCGGCTTTAATATTCTAAGCAATTCTCGCTTAGCTTTTTCTACAGTAAAAGTATCCTCAGATACATCGAATCCTTTGCTTCGTAGTTCTCTAATTAGATAGGTAACCTGTGGTACTGCAAGACCTACACGCTCTAATACTTCTATTTCTTTGAATATCTTCGCAGGCGTTCCATCTAGAATACAAGTTCCCTCATCCATTACTATGATTCTGTTCGCAACCTTTGCAACATCTTCCATACTATGAGACACTAAAATTATAGTCATATTATTCTCTTTGTATAGCTGAACAATTTTACTTAATATATCATCTCTGCCTTTTGGATCAAGGCCAGCTGTTGGTTCATCAAGAATTAAAACCTTTGGCTCCATAGCAACTACTCCTGCAATGGCTACTCTTCTTTTTTGACCACCACTAATTTCAAAAGGTGATTTATCCTTGTATTCTTCGTAATCAAGTCCAACTATTTTCATAGCTCTTTGAACTCTTTTATTTATTTCATCATTATCCAGACCTAAATTGTGTGGTCCAAAAGCAATGTCTTTTTCGATTGTTTCTTCAAAAAGTTGATATTCAGGATATTGAAATACCAAACCAACCTTCTTTCTTACACCTGTAAGTTTAGCTTTTTTTGCAGTTATATCTAGTTCATCTATTATTATAGTACCTGAAGTTGGCTTTAAAAGCCCATTTATGTGCTGTATTAGTGTGGATTTACCTGAGCCCGTATGCCCAATGAGTGCCACAAATTCACCTTGTTCTATTTCTAGAGATATATTATCTAAAGCTTTTTTTTCAAAAGGAGTTTTTGGCATATATACATGTGTTAATTTTTCTATTTTAATTGACATAACGCATTCACCATCTCATTTATAGTTAGTATATCTGTTCCTATATCAATACCATTTTGTTTAAGCTCAAATGCAAGTTCAGTTACTTGTGGAACGTCTAACCCTATTTTCTTCATTAGTGGTACATTTCTAAATATTTCTTTTGGCGTTCCATTCATTTCTATTTTCCCATTATTCATTACTACAATTCTATCTGCTTCCAC
>JANZQE010000136.1:0-3012 GCA_038040705.1 Clostridium sp.
AAAGTGCTGGACACTTTTAACAAGTTCTTTACAGATAACCCTAGTATTACAAACCAGTTGATGATATGGAAAAGACATTCCAAGAGGATAAACTATTAGAAATAATTAATAGTTTTAGTTTAAATAAATCCCCTGGGAGTGATGGTCTGCCAATAGAATTTTATAAATGTTTTTGGAACACAGTTAAAGGACCTATAATCGCAAATTACAACAGTATAATGACAAATAAGGAACTCAGCATAACTCAGAAGCAGGGTGTCATATCATTGATACCAAAAAAGGATAAAGACCCAAAAAAAATAAAAAATTGGCGGCCCATCACTCTCCTTAATACCGACTACAAAATACTAACAAAATACATTGCATGGTACCTAAAAGATCACCTAGTTGACATTATACATAATAACCAAAAAGGCTTCCTACCAGGAAGATATATTGGGGAAAATGTCAATAATGCAATAGCTATATCAGAATACTGTAAAACGAACAATATAGATGCACTACTCATTTTTCTGGACTATAACAAGGCCTTTGACAGTGTAGAGTGGGAAATAGTAGAACGATCACTGAAGTACTTTGGTTTTAAACAAAATATTATTCAATATGTGAAATACATATACACTGATAATAGTAGCTGTATTATAAATAATGGACACATTTCTAATTTCTTTAAGATCAGTAGGGGTTTAAGACAAGGTTGCCCATTATCACCATATCTTTTTATAATAGTAGTGGAAATATTGGCGATTATGATACGATCGAATAAAAAAATTCAAGGTGTCTCCATCAATAATAATGTACATAAATTAAGTCAATATGCAGATGACACTTTTATATCAACTTTAAACACTGATGAAAGTGTAAATGAGCTATTTAAGCTGATTACAGAGTTTAGTATGATCTCTGGACTAACATTAAATAAGGATAAGACAGAGGTATTACACATAGGCAAAAATCCTTGTAGCATGTATATCGATAAAACCTGGTTAAGGCACGAGATAAATCTTCTTGGTGTTAAAATCAATGTGGATGCAAATAAGACCATAGATAGTAATTACTGTGATAAGTTAATTAAGATTGGCAACTGCCTTAAAATTTGGAAGCAAAGAGACCTATCCTTATTAGGAAAAATCCACATAATTAAAAGTCTAGCGAGCTCTCAATTGGTATACAGTTGGTCCAATTTACCAAAACCTCCAGAAAGTTTCTTTAAGGAACTGGATACAAAAATTTACAATTTCCTATGGAACAGTAAAATAGATCGTGTTAAACGATCAACCATGATAGCTCCATATCATGAAGGAGGTCTAAAAATGATAGACAGTCGTACACAGTGCAAATCATTAAAATTAAAATGGATAACAAATATTAAAAAACAATATCAATCGAGCTCAAAAGACT
The DNA here is from genome assembly GCA_038040705.1 of Clostridium sp. Taxonomy (GTDB): domain Bacteria; phylum Bacillota; class Clostridia; order Clostridiales; family Clostridiaceae; genus Clostridium_AD. The sequence continues at coordinate 1,402 of JANZQE010000136.1, forward strand.
TCTGGTACATGTGGGTTCTACAAGGTATTCCAAACATGGATATGATAGACTTCTTAAAATGTAATTTAAACACTACTGATCTGAGTAATGTATGTAAATGGGAAAAGCACAGTTTTTGGTATGAAGTATTCTCGGTATGGTGTGAATTTAATTATGCCCAACACCCGCAATGTAAAGAATATATTATAAACCAACCAATCTGGTATAACAGTTTATTGAAAATAGGAGGGAAACCAGTATTCCTACAAAAATGGTACAAAAAATGCGTTAAAAATGTTAAAGATCTTATTGCAGGAAACAAATGGATAACAATAAAGGAACTTAAATCCAGGTATGATATTACTACAAATTTCTTAGAGTTAAGAGGTCTAATAAACTGCATGCCAAAGTATTGGAAATATATTATCTTCCAAGAAAGTGATATAGAGTTTAACGGATATAAAATTGAAAACTCTATCTTAACGTGTAAAGAAACTTATCAAGAATTGTTGAAAACAAAGATTTGCATCCCAGAACAATATGTATCAATGTGGGAAAAATTACTAGAAACTGAAATAGACGAGATAGAATGGTATGAAAGTTATATAGACTGTTTTACTTGGACCATTAGCACTAAACTCAGAAGTTTCTACTATCAAATTAGAGTAGGAGACATTATGACAAATAAGAAATTAGTCCAAATGAAAATCAAAAATGACTCAACTTGTACATGGTGTAATGACAATGTCCAAGATTTAATACATTTGTTCTGGGATTGCACCAAGATAAATACATTATGGTCAGAACTGAGCCATTGGCTAAGTGCATGTATAGGGTGTTATCTTGATATTAAAAAAGAACTGGTATTCTTGCATGATATTGAGGCAGGTAACTACACAATAATTATTAATCTTGTCATCTTAATTGCTACCAGATACATATATGTATGTAAATGTTTGGACCATATACCAACATTTAGAGGGATTATCAATAAGATATCTGAAATAGAATTCTTAGAAAGGAAGATATCAACAGATAACGGAAAGCTGTATTCACACAACAAAAAGTGGAGACAGCTCTCAAATTATTTATAAATGCCATTATATAAAAAATATAAAACACAGAACTGCAACGTGACAAGCAATAGACTAACAAGTAATCCAACAGAAGAAGAAGGTCAATCGATATAGGGGTAAAAACAAACATGTGTTTGAAACACCCTGAAAAGAGAGACTGAACTACTACTAGTCAAATGATAGAAAGCTAAATTGCCAATTGATAAAAGGAGACTAACCAAACTTTTTAGTTTGAATGCTCCTTAAAAAGAGGCAAACAAGGAACAATATTATACAAAACTGATGAGGTGAACTATAAAGAGGCATATAATAACTGATGCCAACTGGATGATGAACAACTACCCAGGGAGCTATTAATATTAATATTAATATTAATGAAAAGAATATTATGTAATAATTATGACTTGATGAATGTACTGTAATATTCGCATACAACTATAATGAAAATGTATATTAAAATGTTCATGAATAAAATTTTTATTAAAAATAAAAAAAAAGAACCACTGACTTCTGACTAGGGTTGTCGGTACTCGTTGGAATCAGAAAGATGAGCTGT
>JANZQE010000137.1:0-3003 GCA_038040705.1 Clostridium sp.
ATGAAGAAAAAATATATTATGAAAGTAATATTGTTGCAAATAAGTTTAACAAGAAATTATAATAGAGATATTTTGATTATTATATAAGGGGGTTCAAAATGGTTATTGGGAAAAGTATTAATAGGGTTGATGCTTTTGATAAAGTAACGGGACGAGCACAATTTACAGATGATTTTAAGTTAAGTAATGCCCTTGTTGCTAAAATTATGCATAGTACTATTGCAAATGGTCTTGTTAAAAGTATCGATATCTCAGAGGCTATGAAGCTTGAAGGGGTTATAAAAATTGTAACTTGTTTTGATGTTCCTGACATTAAATTTGCAACAGCAGGCCATCCTTTTTCACTTGACCCTGCCCATCAAGACGTGGCAGATAGGAAACTACTTAATCAAAGAGTTAGATATTATGGTGATGATATAGCAGCTGTAGTTGCTAAAGATATAGTAATTGCTACAAGAGCAATTAAACTTATAAAAGTTGAATATGAGGAATATGAACCAATAATGTCTATTGAAGCTGCATTAAAACAAGGAGCAAAAAGGATTCATGAGGAGTATCCGGATAATATTCTTGCTCATACAAGTTATGAAATAGGTGATTATGATAATGCTATAAAAGAAGAAGGTCTTATTGCTTTTGAAGGTGAATATGAACTTTCTCCAGTTAAACATTGTCACTTAGAAAATCCGATTTCTTATGCTTATGTTGAAGGTAAAAAGATGGTTGTGGTTTCATCAACACAGATTCCTCATATTGCAAGGCGTGTAATTGGGCAAGCTCTTGGTATTGAGTGGGGAAAAGTCAGAGTCATTAAGCCATATATTGGTGGGGGATTTGGTAATAAGCAAGAGGTCCTTTACGAACCACTAAATGCCTATTTATGCACAGTAGTTGGTGGAAGATGTGTAAAACTCGATATTTCTCGAGAAGAGGATTTTGTTAATACTCGTCTTCGTACTGCTATGAAAATTAAAATTAAAAGTTATGTTAGAGCAAATGGACGTTTTGTTGCAAGAAAATTAGAAATGTATGGTAACAAAGGGGCTTATGCATCTCATGGACATAGTGTTACAAATAAATCAGGTCATGCACTTAAGCAGATATATCAAGATGAGGTTGCAACAAAAGGTGATATGTATTCTGTATACACAAATATGCCAGCATCTGGTGCTATGCGCGGATATGGTATTCCACAAATCGCATTTGCACTAGAGGCTCATGTTGATGATATTGCAAGTGAACTGGGTCTAGACAAAATTGAAATGAGAAAACTAAATGCAATGAAATTGGGGTTTGTTGATAATCAGGTTAAATGCTATAGTAATGGTCTTTTCGAGTGTATTGAAAAGGGTAGAAAATATATAGATTGGGATAATAAACTTAAAGAATATGTAAATCAAACAGGACCTATCCGAAAAGGCGTTGGTATGGCAATATTTAGTTATGCAACAGGTGTTTATCCTATTTCACTAGAAACATCAGCTTGCAGAATTGTGCTTAATCAAGATGGTTCTGTCCAACTTCAAATGGGAGCAACAGAAATAGGCCAAGGTGCAGATACGGTATTTGGGCAAATGATAGCAGAGGTGCTTGATATTCCAGTTGAAAATGTAAATACCATATCAGCTCAAGATACGGATATTACTCCATTTGATACAGGAGCTTATGCATCCAGACAATCTTATGTATCGGGGATGGCTGCTAAAAAGGCTGCTTTAGAGCTAAAAAGAAAAATAATTGAACATTCAAATTTTATGCTTAAACTTCCCATAGGAAATATTGAACTTAAAGATAATAATATTATAAATAAGGAAACGGGTGAAATTTTAGCATCACTTAAAGATGTTGCTATGCATGCATTTTACAATACTGAAAAGTCAGTCCACATAACAGCAGAGGTTACAAACCAATGTAAGTCAAATACGTTCTCTTTTGGAGCATGTTTTGTTGAGGTTGAAGTTGATATTCCACTAGGAAAAATTAAAATTATTAATGTTATAAATGTTCATGATAGTGGAAAGATTCTAAATCCTCAGCTTGCAGCAGGTCAGGTACATGGTGGCATGAGTATGAGTCTTGGTTATGGCTTAACAGAGCAGATTTTATTCGATCAAAAGACGGGTAGAATGCTTAATGATAATTTACTTGATTATAAACTTCCAACTATAATGGATACTCCACATTTGGAAGCGCAATTTGCAGAAACCTACGATATATCAGGTCCATTTGGTAACAAGGCACTAGGAGAACCACCTGCAATTCCTGTTGCACCTGCAATTAGAAATGCTGTGCTAAATGCTACAGGAGTTAAGTTCAATGTTGCTCCGTTAACACCACAAAGACTTGTAGAGAAATTTAAGGAGCAAAATTTAATATAAAAGTAGAGGTGGAATAATAATGTATGATATAGAAAAAATATACCAGGCAACTTCAGTAAAGGATGCTATAAACCATCTTTACGAGGAACCAAAATCTATAATCATTGCAGGTGGAAGTGACGTACTTATAAGTGTTCGTCATGGGAAACTTGCTGGATGCTCTCTTGTAAGTATTTATGGGCTAGATGAACTAAGAGTAGTAACAATTAAGGATGATGGTAGTATTAAAATAGGGGCACTTACAAGCTTTTCACACATAACTAAAAATGATATTATCCAAAAATATATCCCAGTACTTGGGGAAGCAGTTGATGAAATAGGAGGGCCACAATTAAGAAACATTGGAACAATTGGAGGAAACATTTCGAACGGTGTTACAAGTGCTGATAGTGCATCTACGTTATTTGCACTAAATGCTAGTCTCCAAATAGAAGGCCCAGATGGACAGCGAATAATTCCTATTTCAGAGTACTATGTAGGCCCTGGAAAAGTTAGTTTAAAAAATGCTGAAATACTTACAGCAATTTATATTACAAAAGAAAATTATGAAAATTTCAAAGGTAATTACATTAAATATGCTATGCGTAATGCAATGGATATTGCAACCCTTGGTTGTAGCGTAGTT
>JANZQE010000138.1:0-5611 GCA_038040705.1 Clostridium sp.
ACTATAAATATTGACAAAAGTATTATTGTGGTTAATTTCCTCATAGATTACCTCCCAGTATTTGATATTTACATTATATCAAAAAAATCTTTTCTTAGCGACAGTATTTATGAAAAGTTGTCAATAATTTAAAATATAAGGTAATGTAATTTTTAATTGTCTTATGACTATGATGGCTAATAGGGAGGAATTATGAAAAACAAGGAAAAAATAATTGGTTCAATAGTAATTTTGTGCATAAGCATTGTTTTTATAATAGCTGGATATAAAATGTCAAGTTCAAAAGAAAATGTTAATGATTCAAATTATGGGGATATATTTGTAGAAGTTGATAAACCTTCCGAGAAAAAAGAAGCAGTGGAAGTTACTTCTTACGAATCAAATATATTAGAGGATATTAACATTAAAGTGGATATAAAGGGTGCTGTAAAAGTCCCTGGTGTCTACGAAGTAAAAAAAGGAAGTAGAGTAACTGATCTTATAAACCTAGCAGGAGGGACTACTATTGATGCAGAACTCGCTGCAACTAATCTTTCTGCAAAACTAAATGATGAAGACTGTATTGTTATTTATAAAAAAGGAGAGGAAGTTAAAATTCAAAATTTCAAAAGTAGCACCGAAAGTGATACGAGTTCAAGCTCTCCTAAGAAAAATGATATTATAAATATTAACACTGCAGAAAAAGAACAACTAAATACGCTTACAGGCATAGGTGATGTTAAATCAGATGCAATAATTAAATATAGAGAAGAGAATGGAGGGTTTAAATCGGTAGATGAACTGATAAATGTAGGCGGCATTGGGGAAAAGACATTAAGCAAATTTATAGATAAGGTAGACATAAAGTAGCTAATGGTATAGAATTATTATGAAGATTTAATAGCAATAAATAATAATTTTATCTATTAAATAAAAGAATAAGGAGGCGGCAATATGAAGAAGAGACTAACAGAATTTTCAAAAACATCTGGCTGAGCTGCCAAAATAGGGCCGGGGGCCTTATCGAAGATATTGGATAAATTACCTAAAATGGAAAGTGAAAACTTAATTGTTGGAATTGAAACCTCCGATGATGCAGCGGTATATAAATTAAGCGATGAAATCGCACTTATTCAAACTTTAGACTTTTTCACACCAGTAGTAGACGACCCGTATACTTTTGGTCAAATAGCGGCAGCAAATTCATTAAGTGACGTGTATGCTATGGGGGGTAAACCTACTACAGCATTAAACATAGTATGTTTTCCTAATTGTTTAAACATAGATATACTTGGAGAAATTTTAAAAGGTGGCGCAGATAAAGTAATAGAAGCTGGAGCAATGATAATAGGAGGACATTCTGTACAGGATGATGAACCTAAATACGGTCTATCGGTGATGGGTATAGTTCATCCGGATAAGGTACTAAAAAATTATGGTTGTAGTGTAGGTGAGGTATTAATTTTAACAAAACCCTTGGGTACTGGTATAATTAGTACAGCAATCAAGGCTGGAATGGCTTCAAAAGAAGCTTATGACATAGCAGTTAAAGTTATGAGCACATTAAATAAATATGCTGGAGAAATCATTATGGAGCATGAGATAAGTGCTTGTACGGATATAACGGGTTTCGGTATAATGGGACACTCTTATGAAATGGCTAGTGGGTCAAAGGTGAGCTTTAAACTATTTAAAGAACAAATACCATATATAAAAGATGCTAAGCAGTACGCAGAGATAGGCCTGGTTCCTGAAGGTAGCTATAACAATAGAGCATACTTAGAAGGTAAATACGAACTTAGGAGAATACCAGAATGGTTTGAAGATATTTTATTTGACCCTCAAACTTCAGGTGGACTTCTATTATCATGTACAAAATCAGAAGCGGAAAAGCTTATGATAAGGCTTAATAAATTGGAACTGCAATCAAGAATTATCGGAGAAGTAATCCCTTTGCAAGATAAGTATATAATTGTGGAGTGATAATTATAAGGAATGCTAATCTAGCTAAGAAAATGAATATGGGGAGATTAATTGCTATGAATACTGAGTTATTAAGAAGTTTACCTAAGATAGATGAATTACTTCAAGAAGGAGAAATAAAAGAGCAATTATCCAGTAATATTAGAGTTCTTGTATTAGATTCTTTAAGAGAGACTATAGAATTTTATAGGAGTGGAATCTTAAACAATGAAATAGAGTCATTTACAAAACAGCAGGTGATAACTTCCTCAATTAAATTACTAAATAAAAAGAATAGTCCAAAACTTAGGAAAGTTATAAACGCTACGGGAATTGTTGTGCATACCAATTTGGGCAGATCTCTTTTATCAAAGAATGCGATTGAAAAGGTAATTAATGTTTCTAAAAACTATAACAATCTTGAATATGATATAGAAAAGGGCAAAAGAGGATCAAGATACTCTCATATAGAAGATATCCTAATAAAAATAACTGGCGCAGAGGCAGCTATGGTGGTAAACAACAACGCAGCAGCGGTAATGCTTGTGCTAGATACACTCTGTAGGGAAAAGGAAGCAATAGTGTCTAGAGGACAATTAGTAGAAATTGGTGGGTCATTTAGAGTTCCTGAGGTTATGAAATTCAGTGGAGCTAAACTCGTAGAAGTAGGCACCACTAATAGAACTCATTTATATGACTACGCGGATAATATTACAGAAAATACAGGAGTGCTACTAAAAATACACACCTCTAATTTTAAAATCATAGGATTTACGCAGGAAGTATCTATAGAAGACTTAGTAAAACTAGGAAATGAGAAAGTTATACCTGTAGTAGAAGATATAGGAAGTGGAGTTTTAATTGATTACTCTAAATATGGGCTCCAATACGAACCTACAGTTCAGGAAAGTATAAGAAAGGGCCTAGATGTAGTAACCTTTAGTGGAGATAAGATGCTAGGAGGGCCTCAGGCTGGAATCATAGTAGGTAAGAAGAAATATATTGATAAAATGAAGCAAAACCAGCTAACTAGGGCGCTAAGAATAGATAAAATGACCTTGGCAGCTTTAGAAGGTACTCTTCAGCATTATTTACAAGAATCAGAAGCTATTAATAATATACCAACACTAATGATGCTTTTGTGTCCCCAGTCAGAGCTTAAGAAAAGAGCACAAAAGCTAAAGAAAAAACTCCAAAATAAGAGGTCTAAATTCACTTTTACTATAGCTTTGGATTATTCAATGGTGGGTGGAGGTTCCATGCCTACTGAGAAAATGGACACATATGTAATTAAAGTAAAAAGCGACTTTTTTACAGCAAAGCAAATAGAAGAAAGATTAAGAATGAATACAATAGCTATAATAGTAAGAATTAACAATAACGAAGTGTTAATGGATCTAAGGACTTTATTTAAAGAGGATTATGAATTAATTACTGATGCTTTTAGTGAAATGTAAAAAGAGAGCCATTCTTATTAGAAGGGAGCTGTTAATATGAAACATATTATTATAGGAACGGCAGGGCACATAGATCATGGAAAGTCGACTTTAATTAAAGCCTTAACGGGTAGGGAGACGGATACTTTAAAAGAGGAAAGGGATAGGGGAATTTCTATAAATTTAGGATTTACCTATTTTGATTTGCCATCTGGCAGAAGAGCTGGAATTATTGATGTTCCAGGACATGAAAAATTTATTAAGAATATGCTGGCAGGAATAAGTAGCATAGACGTGGTACTTCTGGTAATAGCAGCAGACGAAGGAATTATGCCCCAAACTAGAGAGCATTTTGAAATACTTCAATTATTAAATGTTAAAAAAGGAATAATAGTGCTTACAAAAGCAGATCTCGTGGACACTGAATGGATTGAAATGATCCAGGAAGATATAAAAAATGAATTTATAGATACATTTTTAGAAGGAGCTCCTATTCATACAGTATCCTCGAAAACTAAATTAGGATTTCAGGGGCTAATTTACGATATAGATAAAATTACAGAAGAAGTTTCCGCTAAAGATACTGAAGGTCATTTTAGGTTGCCTGTTGATAGAGCATTTTCAGTAAGTGGATTTGGTACGGTAGTAACTGGAACAATAATAAGTGGAAGAGTACAGGTAGGGGATACTGTAGAAGTATATCCTTCAAAAGTAGTTGCAAAGGTTCGAGGCATTCATATTCATGATAAATCTTGCGAGTTTGGGGAAGCAGGTCAAAGGTGTGCTATAAACCTTGCAAATGTAAAACTTAGCGAAATAAGCAGAGGAAACGTAGTTTCTAAGGTTAATATAATGGAGCCATCTCATTCAATAGATTGCGCGCTCTACTACCTCAAAAGTGCAGGGAAACCACTAGTCAATAGGCAGAGAGTTAGATTATATCATGGAACGGATGAAATTATTTGTAGAGTAATTATACTAGACAAGGAAGAGATAGCGCCAGGAGAACATGCCTATGTACAATTAAGACTAGAAAAACCAATAAATGCTCAAAGAAATGATAAATATGTCCTTAGAAGTTATTCTCCCATGCATACTATAGCTGGGGGTACTATAATTGAACCATCCGCGGATAAGGCTAAAAGGTTTAATGAAAAGTACAATGAAGAGCTAAAAATCAAAGAGAGTGGAAAAACTGAAAATATTTTAGAAAATACTCTTAGAAAACTGAGTGGAGATTACCCAGATGTTACTATGATTTTAAAAGCACTAGGTAAAAATGAACAAGGCATCGAAGAGAAATTACAATCACTAGTAGAGGACAATAGAATAATAAAGTTAACGGCGTTAGATAAGACAAAATATATACATAGTGATTTTATAAAGCAGAAAATAGAAGAAATAGAGAAAATTTTAATAGCGTATCATTATGAAAATCCACTTAAGATTGGAATGCCAAAAGAAGAAATAAAGAATAAAATTTTCGGAAAAATTATAAAACAGAAAATTTATGATGAGATACTAATGCTCATGGAAAAAAGGAATAATATAAAAGTTTATGAAAAGAATGTATCTTTATACGATTTTAGGATACAATATACAAATGAACAAGAGAAATTAAGAAATACCATTATTAAAGCTTACAAGGAAGGGGGATACAATACCCCTAAGTATGCTGATCTAGTAGCAAATGAAATAGACAAAAAGAATTTCAAAATGGTGTTTGACTCGCTTATGGATAATGGAGAATTAATAAAAATAGCTGAGGATTGTATTTTTACAAAAGAGCATTATGAGAACTCAAAACACATAGTGTATAACTACATCGTGGAAAATGGTAGCATAGCTGCATCTTCTGCTAGAGATGTGTTCAACACAAGTCGAAAATTTTCAGTAGCTATATTAGAACATTTTGATGGTATTAAATTAACAAAGAGAGTAGAAAATGATAGAGTATTGTACAAGGAAAGTTAAAAATGTGGAATTTAGGAATTGGAAATTCGACAAAATTACGCATAATGTTGTTGAATTTAGTAATATGATATGATATAATTACTAATATACTGGGAGTAGATAGGTGCTGGTGTGCCTGCCAGTCTTCAAAACTGAGTTGTCGTGCTAATACCACGATGGGTGTGTTCGATTCACACATATTCCCGCCAAAGTTAAATAGACATAATGCGGCCTAGATACATAATTTTATGTATTCTGGGCCGCTTTTTAATTTGTAGTGC
>JANZQE010000139.1:0-7070 GCA_038040705.1 Clostridium sp.
AAATACTGTAAAAATATCTAGAACTAATGGGGATTTAGGTATTAATCCTCAATTAGTAGAAAAAGATGAAGAAGAAGTTAGCGAAATAATAAATATTGCTCTGTTCGGAGTAGATAGAAGAACTAAGGAAGAAGCAAGTCGTTCAGATTCTATGATAATACTTTCTATAGATACAACAAATAAAAAAATAAAAATGTCATCTATCATGAGAGATACTTATGTACAAATAAAAGATCATGGTGAAACAAAGCTTAATCATGCTTATGCTTATGGTGGACCGCAGCTTGCAATAAGAACTCTTAATGAAAATTTTAATTTGGATATTAGAGATTATGTAACAGTCGATTTTACTAATCTTGCAAAAATTATAGATGCCATTGATGGAGTGACTGTAAATATTGAACAAGATGAGATTAAGTCAGTTCCAGGCGTTTCAAAAGCTGGAACTCAGACTTTAACTGGAAAACAAGCTGTTGCGTATTCACGAATACGTTATACTTCTGGTAATGATTTTAGGAGAACCGAAAGACAAAGAACGGTACTAGCTGTTATGTTTACAAAGATTCAGTCAATAGGAGCAACTGATTTTCCAGACGTTGTTTCTGAACTTCTTCCTCTTGCTGAGACAAGTATGAATAGTATTGACATAATAAAACTTGGCACAAAGGTATTAACTTCAAATACAAAAAAATTAGAACAAGAAAGATTCCCAGTTGATGGCTACTGGAGTGGTAAAACAATGGGCGGAGTTTGGTATTTACTTGCTGATATGGAATCTACTATAGAGCAGCTACACGATTTTATCTACGAGGATAAGAAACCAGTGGCTAAAAGTAATTAGGTTAACTACGCAATAATCTAAATTTGTAATTCTTAGGTTGAGAAAAACATTGTATAAATATGTATCTATGGTATATAATAAAATAAATTACATTATATTACACATGGAGGTTAGATATGCATAAAAAATTAACAATTAGATTAATATTGGTTTTTAGTACTGTTATGACGCTGGGGGCAATTGTGTTTTTTGTAGCAACATCTAATGGATGGGATTATAAACATTTTCTGGGGATTAAACCAGTTATGGCAGCGGGACAAGTAGTAGGAACAAAAGAAAAGACAAAGGAAATGACAAAAGAGAATGAAAAAGAAGACACAAAAGTTTATACTGAATTAGAAGTAGTAAATATGATGCATGATATGGTTAATACTCTTATAATTGCTGAGGACAATAAGATTTGGGGCACGAAGGAAGTTAACAAGGTTAGTGTATTAGAATTATTGAATATGATTGAAAGTACAGAGGATTTTAATAAAAAAGTTATTGTTACTGAAATTGCAAAGGATTGGGAAATGGGGAATTTCGATAATGTAGTTCTAGACCACAATATAGTTTGGGGAATATTGGATGGAACAGTTGGAAAAGCTAATGAGGTAAACGTGGCGGCGGTGGCTGAAGCTAAAGAATACTTAAAATAATCTTTTAAAACATACCAATTGATATAGTTAAAAAAAAACACTATGATAACTCATAGTGTTTTTTTAAGCTGACTTCCTTAAAATTTCTGTTATATCTTGTGAAACTAAATCAATCCATACACTATATTTTTGACCCTCTCTAGTTGGGTGATAAGATACCCAGTTATTTGATATAATTCTGTTTTTATGTTTTCGATATGCAAACAAACTTTTGCAATGGGAAGTCTTCTTCCATTGTTTAGTATTACTATCAAATCCATTTTCTGCACAATACTCACTAAGCAATTCTTTACCTTTATTTATCGATATTTTTTTTCTGAATAGTCCAAAATACATTTTATACCCTCCCGCTTATATATTACTTGAATATAGCTTGGGTGGGTTGCACCATAAACTCCATATGTTCCAGGTGCCCAAATACGGAACATATCTCTTCGTCTCCCATAAAAACAATAATTCCATTAATATTAACATATATTCTATATTGTTTCAATTGAATACGTACTCTATTTTCTCCTAGAGTCCGACAGATACTATAGTAAATTTTATAGGGTTATCATTGTAGAGGTAGTTTAAGCTGATTTTCTTAAAATTTCCGTTATTTCTTGTGAAACTAAATCAATCCATACACTATATTTTTCACTCATTCTAGTGGGATGATAGGATACCCAATTTTTTGAGATCAATCTATTTGATTTTTTTCTGTATGCAATCAAATGTTTACTATGTGAAGGTCTCTTCCATTGTGATCTAATATCATCAAACCCATTTATTGTACAATATTCAATAAGTAATTCCTCGCCTTGTTTTATTGATAACTTCTTTTTGAATATTCCCTTAAAGTACATATTAAAATTCCTCCCACCTATGATTTATTTAATATATTATTATAGACTTTTAAATAAGGCACAAAAAAAACCAATCTGTTTACACAAATTGGGTGGGTTGCACCATAAACTCGATACGCTCCAGGTGCCCAAATACGGAACGTACTTCATCGTTTCCCTAAACTTACTTAATAACTATATACTTACATATATTCTATAGTAATTTAATTAATTCCTTTTAATTAATAAATGTATCGTGTTCTATTTTCTCCTAGATTTCGACAGACATTATAGGAGGAGACAAAGAAAGTAGAAAGAAATATTTGTATTTATGATATAATAATCTTCATGAGCATTATATGAATTCTATTGGAGGCTTAATATGAAAAAATTATATACTGATATATATGAGAATATAAAAAACAATATTGTTAAGGGAAATTACAAACCCGGAGAAAAACTTCCCTCGGAAAATGATTTCTGTAAGGAATTTGGAACTAGTCGTGGTACTGTTAGGAAAGCTTTGGACATGTTAGCTGAGCAGGGACTTGTGAATAGCCTTCATGGAAAAGGAGTATATGTTTTAGAAAATGATTTTATTAACTTTTCTTTTGGAGGCTTAGTTAGTTTTAAAGAAGCTAGCAAAGGTAGCACACAAAATTTTAGTACATCAGTGCCTAAATTTCGTGAACTTATTATTGATGAAGCAATAAATAAAAAGAGTAATTTACCTATAGGGAAAGAAGCTTATAAAATATATAGGGTACGTAGCTTAGATGGCGAGCGAATAATTTTTGATATAAATTATTTTCTAAAGGATGTAGTGAAAGATTTAACTAAAGAAATTGCAGAAGGATCAATTTATGAATATATTGAGGAGCGCTTAAATATAAAAATTGGCTTTGCAAATAAGGTTATTCAAGTTGAAACGGCCACGTTAAAGGATAAAGATAACCTAGATATGAAATTCTATAATTTTGTTGTTGTTGTTAAAAATTATGTGTGTTTAAGTGATGGAACTCCATTTGAGTATACTGAATCCCGTCATAGACCAGATCGCTTTATATTTTCGGATTTTGCTCGTCGCCTGTAATGGGCGATTTTTTTAATTTTTGAATATTGAGAAAATCGTTTACATTAATTTTGAAAATCTATTGACGAACTTGGATCTATGAGTTAATCGAGATTTATAGGTAGCTTGTATATACAAGATGTAAAACATTTTAATAGTTTAGAAATAAGATCAAGGGGGTATTTTATATGAGTAAATTTACACTAGCTTCACAAGAGTTACTAGAGCATATTGGTGGTAAAGAAAATATTGGGGCGGTATCTCATTGCGTAACACGTATGAGATTTGTCTTAAAGGATGATAAAAAAGCAGATGTTAAAAAAATAAGAGCAATTAAAGGAGTAAAGGGAACCTTCGTACAAGCTGGGCAGTTCCAGGTTATTATAGGCAATGAAGTAACCGATTTCTATAATACTTTTGTAGAAGTTTCAGGAGTAGATGGTGTTAGTAAAGCAAGTGCAAAGGTTGCAGCAAAGGGTAATATGAATTTTGTTCAAAGAATGCTTGCTAACCTTGCGGAAATATTTACACCTCTTATTCCGGCTCTTGTAGTTGGAGGACTTATACTTGGATTTCGTAATGTAATCGGAGATATTAAATTTCTTGAGGAAGGAACAAAAACAATAGTTGACCAATATCAATTCTGGGCTGGAGTTCACTCGTTTCTTTGGTTAATTGGTGAAGCTATATTCTTCTTCTTACCAGTAGGAATAACATGGTCAATTGCTAAAAAGATGGGAACTACTGAGATACTCGGAATTGTATTAGGGCTTACACTTGTATCTCCTCAGTTATTAAATGCTTATGCTGTGGCAGGTACTGCGGCTTCTGAGATTCCATTTTGGGACTTTGGATTTTTTAATATCCAGATGATAGGTTATCAAGCACAAGTTATCCCAGCAATACTTGCAGGGTTTGTGTTAGCAATCCTTGAGAAGAATGTTCGTAAGATTGTTCCAGAGTATATATCAATGATATTGGTGCCTTTCCTAGCACTTGTACCAACTGTAATAATAGCACATACTATTTTAGGACCAATAGGTTGGGCTATAGGTTCAGCTGTATCAAATGTAGTGTACAGTGGTTTAACTTCTGCCTTTGGATGGTTATTTGCATCGGTGTTTGGATTCCTATATGCACCACTTGTAATTACGGGACTCCATCATATGACAAATGCTATTGATTTACAACTTATGGCCGAATTTAATGGGACCAATTTATGGCCAATGATTGCACTGTCAAATATAGCTCAAGGTTCTGCAGTTATGGCAATGATACGTATAAATAAAAAGATTAAACCAGAAGAAGAGCAAGTATCAATTCCAGCAGCTATTTCTTGCTACCTCGGAGTAACTGAACCTGCAATGTTTGGTATTAATTTAAAATATGTATATCCTTTCGTAGCAGCTATGATAGGGTCATCAGTTGCAGGCGTAATATCAGTTGCTTCAGGAGTTATGGCTAACTCAATTGGTGTGGGTGGACTTCCAGGAATACTATCTATTAAACCCGAATACATGATAATTTTTGCTGTAGCAATGGTAGTTGCAGTTGTAATTCCATTTACATTAACTCTTGTTCTATCTAAAACTAAATTTGCAGCAAAATTTTCACAAGAGGATTAGGTGAGACAATATTATGAAGGATTTTAAAAAAAGTGTAGTTTATCAAATATATCCTAGATCCTTTAAGGATTCTAGTGGGGATGGAATTGGTGATTTAAAGGGTGTTACTGAGAAATTAAACTATTTAAACAACTTAGGTGTAGACTATATATGGTTAACTCCATTTTATATTTCACCTCAAGTAGATAATGGGTACGATGTTGCTGATTACTTAAGTATTGATAGTCGTTTTGGAACTATGGAAGATTTTGAGGAAATGGTTCATGAAGCTAAAAAATTAGGAATAGACGTAATGCTTGATATGGTATTTAATCATACTTCTACCGACCATAAATGGTTTAAAAATGCTATGAAGGGTGATAAAAAATACAAAGATTATTATATATTTAAAGAGCCTGTGGATGGAAACGAACCTACAAACTGGATTTCAAAGTTCGGGGGATCTGCATGGGAGTATGCAAGCAAATTCAAGGAATATTATTTGCATTTATTTGACGTTAAACAAGCAGACCTTAACTGGGAAAATGAAGAGCTTAAAAAAGAATTATTTCAGGTGGTTAACTTTTGGATGGAAAAGGGTGTAAAGGGATTTCGTTTTGATGTAATTAACTTAATTTCAAAGCCAGAAATATATGAAAATGATTATGTAGGAGATGGCAGACGTTTTTACACAGATGGCGCCAAAACTCATGAGTATTTAAAAGAGCTTAACAGTGAAACTTTTGGCCTTGATAAAGATATTATTACTGTTGGGGAGATGTCTTCCACAACTATAGATAATTGTAGTAGGTATTCAAATCCTGAGGAGAAAGAATTATCTATGGTTTTTAATTTTCATCACCTTAAAGTGGATTATAAAGATGGTGATAAGTGGAGCCTTATGGATTTTGATTTTATAAAGTTAAAGGAGATTCTTATTGCTTGGCAGATTGGACTTCAGGACAGTGGCGGATGGAATGCTCTATTTTGGTGCAATCATGATCAGCCACGTATTGTATCTCGCTTTGGTGATGATACTAAATACCACAAGGAGTCTGCAAAGATGCTGGCAACAGCGATGCATATGCTAAGAGGAACTCCTTATATTTACCAAGGTGAAGAGATAGGAATGACAAACCCACATTTTGATAAAATTGAACTATATAAAGATGTTGAATCCATTAATTATTACAATATATTAAAGGATGAGGGCAAGCCTTATGATGAAATAATTAAGATTTTAGGATCAAAATCCAGAGATAATGCACGTACCCCAGTTCAATGGAACAACACTAAAAATGCAGGGTTCACTACAGGAGCGCCACATATTTCAGTTAGTGATAATTATAGTGAGATAAATGTAGAAAAGGCATTAGAGGATAAGACTTCTATATTTTATCATTATAAAAAGCTTATTGAGCTTAGAAAAGAATATGATGTTATTGCTTATGGTGATTTTAAACCTATATTAGTGGATGATTCAGAGATATTTGCCTATGTTAGATATTATAATGAAGAGAAACTATTAGTTATAAACAATTTTTATGGAAAAGATGCTACTTTTAATTTACCAGAGGGGTTAAAACTTCAAGGTAAGCCTGAGATATTGTTATCTAATTATAGTGATACGGTAAATAATACTCAGCAGTTAAGGTTAAGACCGTATGAATCCGTTGTGTTTTATATAAAATAGAATAAGAGATAGAATTTGCTAGGCGATAGCAAATTCTATTTTTTTTTGCCTATAATTGAGAAAGTTTAAAAGCTCAAATATTGTAACACTATATATAAAAGTGAATACTTATATAGGGAGAAATTAAAATGGGAGACGTTGATATACATCCTTTATTTGGGCACCTGGGATGTGTGGAGTCTATGGTGCAACCGACCCAGTTTTTATAAAAGACTGGGTATTTTTACGTTAAAAAATAGTTTGTAAATTGTAAATTTTGAATGTATATGAAAGGGGTAATTAAATGAAAATTTTAGTTACTGGAGGCGCAGGATATATCGGAAGTCATGCCTGTGTAGAATTATTAAATGCAGGTTATGAAATTATTGTAGTTGATAATTTTTCCAATAGCA
>JANZQE010000140.1:0-2798 GCA_038040705.1 Clostridium sp.
AAGCAAGCTGCAATTATAGCTGCTAAAATCAAAGAATTAAAAAATAAATAAAACAAAATGAAAAAAGTTAATAAGTTTTTTAAAAAAGTATTCAGAAAAAGACTACATTTGCATCGACTTGAGACTTCTATAAGACAATTGAAGTACGAGATATTAAATGATGTACTGTTAGATAACAATATAGACAAGAACAAAGTTGATTTATTTTATAAGTACAATAGACGTCTACATCTAATAACGTTTTTTAAATAACGGTTTAATTTTTTTTATAAAAAAAATATATGGGTAAATCAAAAGAAACATTCATTGAAATGCAGCAAGAGTTAATGATGAATCAAGAAGAGGTAAATAAACTGCATGTAATATACGAAACATTATACGGAGACTGTGACAATAGGGTCTAGTATATACTAATAAGGGGCTAATGTCACACGAAAGAAATCTTAAATACTTTATATCACGGAGCATCGTATATAGAAGGGATCCTATCAACGATAGACCTACATCTGTATATGACTGGGGTGAGTTCTATGAAGATGGTACTTTTGAGTGTTATAGTTTGTTTAGAAGTAGAGCTAAAATAACTACGTACAAGAGCTTAAAATGGCATCTATTAGTTATTTGGTATTTGAATCCAAATCTTTTAAAAAATAATTTTAAAAATTTAGCAGAATATATCTGTGAAAAGTCCAATGGTTTTGTTACCTTTGATATTGACAATAGAGTTTTATCGAATATTGTAGATGAAGTTGAAGTTTGTGATCTTGAAAGACCACCAAAAAATAAACTTAGAAAAATAATATTTAATGACTATAGCTTATTAACTCCAACAGAGAAAATGTCGATAGTAGGTACTATGATTGGAAAATCAAAGAAGATACACGAAGATGATATATATCAGTGTATGATAGATCTAAACGACTCAGGTAGTAAGATAACTATTAATAAGATAGCAAACATGTTAGATTGCTCATCTAGGACAATTCACAGAACAATGTGTTCTAATCTAAAGAAAGAAAAGGAAATTCTAAATAACCAATAATGAAAAAGTATAACATACATAACTATATTAGATATAAGGAGGATGTAAAGAGATCAATGCCAATTGACAAGCCGTACACCACATACACAAGAAACGAACTTATAATTAAGTTCATGCCATTAGTAGAAAACTTAGCAAGAAAGTTTCCAACATCTCAGCAAGCTTCGGGGATACTATCAATAGAAGATCTAATACAGATAGGTAATGAAGCATTAGTTAGAGCTGTAGACAAATTAGATGTCGAGGTACTCGAAGCGTCTGAAGATATGGAAAAAACTTTAAAGTCTTTCTTAAGTAAAAGAATTAAAGGAGCTATAAGACGAAGAGTTGATATGCACAGAGGTAATATGAGAATACCAGAGCATAAGATCAACGAGATACGTAGCAATCCACAAGACAAAAAAATGGTCGCAATGTTCTTTAATAGTATGTTCTTAAGTATTGATGATCAGGTCCACAGTGATGATGATGATTCAGCTGTTTTCCAGGTCCCAGACGAATCAGAACCTTACAATATACAGTTACTGAATATGTATCTAACAAGCCTCCTTAGAAAGCATCTAAATGAAAAAGAATACGAGGTAATAAGATTATCTTACGGTCTTGATTGTGAGAAGCATTCAGCCAAAGAAATAGCAGAGCTATTAAACATTGAAGGTGTTAGCAGTTACGTCCGCGTAAGTGAGCTTAAAAAGCAAGCAGTTAACAAACTAATTGAAAACGTTGATCACTCGCAAGTGATTGACTTCCTGTAAGTTAGATGGTGAAAGCAGTGTAAAAACTGATTAAAATATGTAATTATAATAATAAGCAATTTAAACACAAACGAATGATACTAAACGAAAAATTAGCTACTATCCAAACTAAGTTCAAGTCTAAGAAATCTAGATTTAACTCCTTCGGTAAATACAACTTCAGATCAGCCGAAGACATCCTTGAAGCAACAAAACCCTATCTATTAGAATTAGGAGTCTCAGTGGTAATAAGCGAGAGCTTAATATCAACCACCCCTTTCCCTATTTTAGAGTCTAAAGCTACAATGACTGATGGCAAAGATGCTATACACGCGACCGCTGTCGTCGGTATTGATCTTGATCAGAAAGGTATGCAAATGCCGCAGAAGTTTGGTAGTGCTTCCAGTTATGGAAAAAAGTATGCTCTCGGAAATTTATTTCTGATTGACGATACACAAGACAGTGATGCTGTGAATGGTCACGGTAAAGGCTCTAAAGCAAAGGAGACACTAACTTCTAAAAAAGATCCAGCATACAATAAAGCTGTGAGTTACGTGAAGTCTGGGGGCAAGGTTGAAACAATAAAAGCCAAGTACTCTTTATCAAAAGAGATTGAAGCTGAATTAAAAACTCTATAAATGACAGATAAACAGAAAGTTAAAATTCTAAAAGAATTAGAAGATGATGAAAAGTATTATGGAGACTTTGGTAAGCAGTTCTTATCAAACTCTGATATAAGATCTTTACTGAAAGATCCACTAAGCTTTAAGAAAAAGATAGTTGGTAACCCAAACCTTGTAAAAGGTGGTTACTTTCATACTCTAGTACTAGAACCAGACAAGTTAGAACAATACAAGATCATTAACTCTGGTAGTCGAAACACTAAGGAATACAAAGAGCTGTCAGGTGGCGAGATGTGCTTGCTACAGAAAGAGGCTGATGAGCTTGAGGTTCTTAGAGATAAACTAATGGCTAATGATGTCTGCAGAGAGTTGATTCAAGATATTGACGTAGAGTATGAA
>JANZQE010000141.1:0-3466 GCA_038040705.1 Clostridium sp.
GCAATTATTATTACTTTTATTATTTCTTTCATATATAGAATTTTGCATATTTCAAAATATGTTAGAGATAATTATGGCAGATTACTTATTAGTGGACTAGTTAGTATATTTATAGTTCAATTTGCGGCAAATATATTAATGAATGTAAATTTATTCCCTATTGTTGGGATTGCACTTCCTTTTATAAGCTATGGAGGTTCTTTAGGGCTTATTAATATGGCATCTGTAGGTATTATTATGAGTATCTATAGAAGGAGAAGTTTAACCAATTAATGCACACCAATATAAAAAAATAGCGGGAGAATTTCTCCAACTATTTTTTTGACTTACTAATTTTCTTTGTCGGAACCCTTCTTACCATAAAGTTTATGCAATATTAAATCGTATTGGCCTAACTTATCAGCTAACATATGCCAATTCTTATGTTCCGCATTCGAAACATTCACTTGATTAGTCTCGACATTTTTTAATCTTGCACTAATATCTTTAATATCCTTTTGCATTTGTACTAGCATTTCTTTTATCTCGTTATCCATAATTTATCTCCTTTATGCGCTTTAAATTTTACTTAAATCTATTATACATTATTTTTATACCTACCGCACAATTAAACAATTTCAATAGGCCTATATCACTTCCTATTTATTTGCATATACTATAATTGATATATATAATTTTAGGGGGTCATTATTATCTTTAAAACATTAAATTTAAGTCACCCCAGAAAAGCATTAGTGAGTAGCATTGATAATGCTATCTTCCAGACAAAACTAAAAGACACTAAGCACAACACATATCCAGTCATAATAAGTTGTATAATTGGAGGTATATTCCTGAAACAAAATTACGCATATGCTACAGATGCTGTACAAGAAAGTACAGGCATTATTAATATTTTATCTATCCTCGGACCACCAACATTACTTACCGCAGTAGAAATTTATAAGATAAGAGGTTATATAAAGAAGTACATCGAAAATCTAAAATTATACTCACATGAAACTTAATTGTAACCATAATTACTCGAATTACTGTTTATTTTAATGACTTTTCAATTTCAATTATTGCTTTGTAATGCTCTTTTGGAGATACTCCGAACATCTTCTTAAATGCTCTGAAAAAAGTAGAATAATCCCCGAATCCACATTCAGCACATACTTGTGTTATTGATTTCCCACTCTTAATCAGTGAATTTGACATGATTAGTCTTTTTTGAAGTATATAATTATGAACCGTATACCCCGTTTGTTTTTTGAATTTATGCATAAGATAATATTTGCTCATGTAAAACTTACTTGCAAGATTATCAATAGATAATTCTTCACTAATATTTTCATTTATATAATCTAAAATAGCACCTATATTCTCATCATATTCAATATCACTTATTTCTTTAATATTATCCATTCCTATATACAATCTATTTAGGTAAACCAAGAGCTGTAAAAACAATGAGTTTTTTAAAATGCGACTACCAAAATCACTGCTTTTACAGGCATCCTCAAGCTGTGATAATATGTGTTTTATGTTAATAAGTAATTCACTGCTAAGTCTAAGCATATTAAACTTTTGCTTTACAGCCAATTCAAAACTAGCTAGTAAATTACAGTCATTATTGTTATATTGCTCTAAAAATCTTGAATTCACCCAAATAACTATACGTTCATAGGGCTGTGAAATATCTATTAGTGGTTTATGAACCTCACTACCACTTACAAGAAGTATGTCCCAGGGCTTCAATTTATAAGCCTTGCCTTCAATTAGATAAGTAACATTGCCTGATATAAAAATTATTATTTTGTTAAACTCATGGTAATGAAATTCAAACTCCATATTTATTTGGTCTTTTAGATGGAATAATTGAAAATCTTCATTTAAATAACCTCTTTTACAATTGTGCGTTTCCTTTTCAATTTTCATGGTATCCTCCGAGTAACCTTTTAAGTGATTATTTAATAGTATAGCACTTTTTGCAATGTTTCAAGCACTTTTAGCAATAAACATAGTAAAAATTACTACTATAATAGATATATAGATATAAATCACTAAAACGGAGGCTAACCATGAAAATAAAAGATCTCTTAAATGAAATTGCCTATGAGGTTATTCAGGGCACAGATGAAATTAATATACACAATATTTCATGGGACTCAAGAAGGTTAAAACCTAACTCATTGTTCATTTGTGTTAAGAATAAAAACGTAGACAGGCATAATTATGCACAGGCAGCAATTGAAGCCGGCGCTACTACATTACTAATAGAACATGAAACTTCAAATATACCCCTTGGTATTAACGTAATAAAAGTTGAAAATACAAAACTAGCTATGGCTATTATAGCAAATCGCTTTTATGATGAGCCTTCTAAAAAATTTAACCTCATTGGAATTACTGGAACTAATGGAAAGACAACAGTAACTTTCTTTATAACAAAAATATTAGAATCCATTGGACGAAAGGTTGGAATTATTAGTACTATTGAAAATAGTATTGGAAATACAACACTTAAAACAGCCAAATTAAACCCTACAACTCCTGACGCGATTGAACTTCAATCATCCTTTGCTGAAATGGCAGAAAATAATGTTACTGATGCTATTATTGAAGTAACTTCAATAGCTTTAGAACAGCACAGAACTTATATGTGTGATTTTGATATAGGAATATTCACTAACTTAACACAAGATCATTTAGATGAGCATGGTACAATGGAAAATTATAAAAAAGCAAAAATGAAATTATTTAAAATGTGTAGATTTGGTATTGTTAATGCTGATGATCCCGTATCACAAGAAATAATTCAAAATGCTACCTGTGATATTGTCACCTATGGTATTAATAACGCTTCTGATTTTATGGCAAAAGATATTGTGTATTCACATGAAGGAGTATCTTTCACATTGTGCTTTTGTGATAACCTTAAAAAAGTTCAACTTAATGTTCCAGGTGAATTTAATGTTTATAATGCGCTAACTGCTATTGCGTCTTGTTATTTTTTAGGGTTTCCATTACCCTTAATTATTGATGCATTAACTAATATTAATGTAGAAATAGTAAAAGAGTATTTCTCCCGTAGTTTATAGTCACAAATCATTAAGGCTCAGCACTAATGCTGAGCCTTAATTTAAAATTAAACTTCTTTTATAATCAATTCTTTCTTGTCCACATTAGAATTATACAGGATTCCTACTAGAATCAATACTCCACCAATAAATGTTCCTTTTGAAACAAACCCAGCTCTAAAATAATCAATAAGTATTCCTGTGAAAATTTGACCTATGAATATAAGTAAAGTAGTATATATAGTTGGTATTTTAGGAATTACAATGTTTGAGCTTGCAACCACCATAACTCCTATTAGACCACCTAAAAGTGCCCATAATGGTATTGCCGAATAATCATTATAGGATAGGTTCACAAAATTGCGTACTATAATAATCAAGAGTATAGTAGTTAATAGTCCTAC
>JANZQE010000142.1:0-15721 GCA_038040705.1 Clostridium sp.
GCTAACGTTCGAGAGGGCGATGACACTAAAAGGTTTGAGGATCTAAATATTCAAATTCATTCTAGGAAATCAGGATATAGGTCTGTGCACTATTTAATAGAGTTTTTCCCAACAAGCCAAAAGGTTATAGCAGAAATTCAGGTGAGAACTATATTTGAGGAAGGTTATGGAGAAATAGACCATCAACTAAGATATTCCCATAAGGAAATTCCAGAAGTTCTAGCTTTAAATCTATTGTTATTTAATCGTATAGCAGGTAGTTCAGATGAAATGGCTTCTTTAATAAATCTCTTAAACCGTAATTGGATTGAAATGGAAGAAAAATACCAAGGAATGCTAGAATTAAAGGATAGGGAAATAAAACAATTAAAAGAAAGGAGATTAAAATGAAAAATATACTCTCAGGAATTTTAAAAGGCATTGCAAATAGCCTTAAAAGATTTCCATTAACTATTGGTACTTCGACGACCTGCGTTATAATTATTATTTATATGATGGAAATAACATCACAATCTAATAGTGATTTTATAGAAACTCTTGGTAGAATAACATTGGCGATTGCTCTTGGAATCCCCCTTTCACTATCTATCAAGCTATTGTTTGAAAGACTAGATAAATACAAGATGGTATCACTTTATGCTTCATATATAGGGGGGACTGTATTACTAATTGTTTATTATTACTTGTTCCTAAGGGATGTAGAAATGGTTTCAATGACAAGATACATTGGCTTTAGCCTTATTCTATATTTAGGTTTTCTTTTCATATCATACTTGCCAAAGCGTGATGATTTTGAGTTTTACGTTATAAGGGTCTTTACAAGATTTTTTACCACTGTTTTGTATTCACTGGTTTTGTATCTTGGGCTAGCGGCAATTCTTTTTACAATTGATCAGCTTTTAGGAATTAATATTAGAGGGGAACTTTATTATTACACATTTCTTGTAGTTGCGGGTATATTCGCACCGTCATTTTTTCTTGCAGGCATTCCTTTAAAAGATGAAGTATTAACTTTAAACGACTATTCCCGCCTTTTAAATGTACTTGTTTTATATATTATAATGCCACTTATTTTTGTATATACAATGATACTATATATATATTTTGCAAAGATAATTATTACAAGGCAGTGGCCAGAAGGACTCGTATCTCATCTTGTGCTTTGGTATTCTGCAATAGGCGCAGCTGTTCTATTTTTTATAACACCACTACTAGGTGAAAAGATTTGGCCGAAAAATTATATGAAATATTTCCCCAAAGCAATACTTCCATTAATAGTAATGATGTTTATTTCTATAGGTATTAGAATTAGTGCTTATGGGGTAACCGAAAATAGGTATTTTGTTGTAGCACTTGGTATATGGGTATTTTTAATTATGATTTATTTTTCAATTACAAAGAAACTAACAAATATCATACTACCAATATCACTTACAGTAATAACAGTTATATCTGTATTTGGGCCGCTTAGTAGCTATTCAATTTCAAAGTATAGCCAAAATAAGAGGTTAAATAAAATATTTGTAAAAAACAATATGATTCTAGATAACAAAATAATTAAAGCAAAAGATGAAGTAACTGATGAGGATGCAAAGAATATAACTAGTATAATTAATTACTTTGATAGAAATCATAGTCTAAGTGATGTTAAAGGATTATCAAAGGACTTCAGAACTACCGATATGGAGAAGAGTTTAGGAGTAAAATATAGTGAAGAAAATCATCAAAATGATTACGAATATTATTATTTTAATTCTATTGGATCATCAGAACCGATAGATATAAGTGGATATGACTATCTCTTTTATTCAAGGAATAATGGACAGCAAACTGTAGAAAGTACAACACTTGTTATGAACTTCGATAATGAATCAAGTACATTAAAGATAACTAAAGATAAAAATGATATTTATAAAAGAGATTTAATGGATTTTGCAAATGAACTTATTGATAAATATGGTACTAATCAAAAGGATCAGAG
This sequence comes from Clostridium sp., assembly GCA_038040705.1. Lineage (GTDB taxonomy): Bacteria > Bacillota > Clostridia > Clostridiales > Clostridiaceae > Clostridium_AD. The sequence goes on from JANZQE010000142.1 coordinate 1,982, forward strand.
TCTATCCGTAGAGGAAATGTCCTTTGAAGATGAAAATGATAAAGTTAAAATTCAAATTCAATTTTTAAATATATCAGGCAATAAGAACATTTCTCGTGATAAAATGGAATCAAAGAATTTTGAATTTTATGTTGTTATTAAAATGAAGTAAAAATACAAATTTTATAAAGGGGGATTTGAATGAATTTTTACATTAAAGAAAAGATATTTTCAATTGGTGATAAATTTAGTATTATGGATGTTTCTGGTAATGACGTATTCAAAGTCGAGGGAAAAATATTTTCAATAGGAAATAAGCTAAGAATTTATGATGAATATAACAATGAGGTTGTGTTTATTGAGCAAAAGTTATTTAAATTACTACCGGAATATAGCATTTATTTAAACGGAAACTATGCTGCAAAAGTGAAAAAACAATTTACTTTCTTTAGTAACAAGTTCGATATAGAAAGCAATATGGGTAATTATGAAATTGAAGGAGATTTTTTAGCTCACGATTTTTCAATAGTGAAAAATGGTAGCGTTGTTGCACAAATAAATAAAAAATGGCTTTCATTTGGAGATACCTATGAAATTGACATTAGTGAAGAAGAGAATTATGCTTTTATCTTAGCCATGGTAATTGTAATCGATCAAGTATTGCATGATAATAAAAATAAAAATAATTAATAATATAGTATAATTTAGCTAAAAATAAAAGATTAGAGGTGTATCTATGACTAATGATGAAATTTATAAACGTATAATGGTTATGACTAGTGTTAAAACCGCAAAAAGCTTTGTTAAAACTTGTGATATAAATAAGAGTGATTTAAGCAAGCTTTGCAAGAGATATAATGTGTTTGTAGAGGGTAAATCTACTAAGGACGATATAATTGATAGATTTATTGGCGAAACACTGGGTATAAAGTTAAAAAATAAGGTTATTAACAAATATAATGTTAGGTAACATTTAAAAATTCAAATTATGTATAAATAGCTTTATTTAATAAAATAATACTTATGAGGTGAAAAGAATGAAGCTGTTTATACCAGATATTGCTTATATAGACCCCAAGATCCATAAATATGAAGCTGCAAAAAAGGTAATAGAGTATTTAGAAAATTTAAATGTACCTATAGTTAATTCTAAGAAGGTAATAATAGAGGGCGAATCCCCTGAGAAGAATTATGCCATTGCCAAAAAGACTATACTTTTTACGGTAAATGGTCAAAAGAAACTAGTAAGCTGCAGACCGTCTGCAGATTACCAGTTTTCGCTATCCAGTTCTTGTCCTGCTAATTGTGAATATTGCTATCTTCAAACTACTCAAGGGGAAAAACCTTTCATGAAAATTTTTCTAAACATAGAAGAAATTTTGGAAGTTATTCAGAATTATATAGATAATAACATGCCAAATATCACTAGCTTTGAATGCGCAAGTATAACGGACCCCGTTGCGCTTGAGCACTTAAGTGGTAATTTAGCAAAATGTATAGAGTTTTTTGGTGAAAGCTCTAACGGTAGACTTAGGCTTGTAACTAAATTTGACGATGTTGAACCATTTTTGAAACTGAAACATAATAATCATACAAAGTTTAGATTTACTTTAAACTCTCGCTACGTAATAAATAACTTTGAGCACAATACTTCTAGCATTTCTGAGAGAATAGCAGCTGTAAAAAAAATTGCTCTCGCTGGATACCCTATAGGCTTTATCATTGCTCCTATAATGATATATGATAATTGGAAAGAAGAGTATAAGGAGTTATTTGGGTCGCTTAAAATAGCATTAGAAGGTTATAGTGAAGAAATAAGTTTTGAACTTATACAACATAGATTTACTAAGGCTGCAAAGGAACTTATAGTGCAAAGATTTACAAATACTGTGCTTGATTTAGATGAAGACAACCGACTATTAAAATGGGGACCTTATGGAAAGTTTAAGTATGTTTATAAGAAACCAGATAGTGAAGCTATTCGAGACTATATATCCAAACTTATAAAAGAAAATTTCTCAGAGGCGGTAATTGAATATTTTACTTAACAATAAAAACATTTAACTTTAAGTTAGATATTTTTTGATTAGTTAGTGTATAATAATATTGATTCAAATCACATATTTATAGAAAAATGTGTTATATAATAATGATATAGGACAGATTGTTGCAGCATATTTTATATAATAATTGTTATGTTGAATCTGAAAAATAAAAGGAGGGATATTTATGGAAAAGTATGTTTGTATAGTATGTGGATACATCTATGACCCAGAATTAGGGGACCCGGATGGAGGAGTTGCTCCAGGAACTAAGTTTAAAGATATACAGGAAGATTGGGTTTGCCCTTTGTGTGGAGTAGGTAAATCAGAATTCGAAGTTGAAAATTAGTCAGAGTAATAATATTAAAAAATCATCATAAGGGCTAATGTCTTTATGATGATTTTTTGCTATGTAATTTAAAAGATCAACTTTAAGGGGCTTATTGAAGTCCCTTTTTCTAAAAGTGATAAAAAATCTTCTCTAGATATGAAAACTCCGCCTAAACTTTCTAGATGATTTGTATGAACCTGGCAGTCAATCATGTTAAAATCTTTTTCCGTTAATACCTTACTAAGAGTAATAAAGGCTACCTTTGATGCATTATCCATAGTTGAAAACATTGATTCACCGAAAAAACATTTTCCTATGCTTATACCGTACAAACCACCAACTAATTTATCTCCGTAGAAGGTCTCTACAGAATGAGCAAAACCGAGTTCATGAAGCTTGCAGTAGGCCTCAATCATTTCATCTGTAATCCAAGTTCCTGTATCTTTTCTGATATTAGAACAATTAGATATAACATCTCTGAAACAAGTATCAAAAGATACCCTAAACAGCTTCTTTTTAAGTGTTTGTTTCATAGAGTGAGAAATTTTAATATCCTTTGGATAAACAATAAATCGTGGGTCTGGCGACCACCAAAGTATAGGTTCTTCTTCTGAAAACCATGGAAATATTCCCTTTGAGTATGCAAGAAGTAGTCTCTCGGGGGTTAGATCTCCATCGATTGCTAAGAGTCCATCTTCCTCTGAAAGTGAAGGGTCTGGGAATGCTAAATCATTTGATAATCTATAAATGGGCATTATAAACTCCTTTCCTAATATATAGTATATTAAATGTCCTAAAAGTATAACACAATACGTGTTAAAATTAATAATTTGGAGTAATATTATTGAATTTAACAACATAAATATTATTGTGGGAAGGTGATATTATGTCTTTTGAAGAAACAGTTTATAAAGAATATAAACATGTTATTACAAAATCTTATGAAATTTATGATGATGAGCCAGTTGAAAGACTTTATTATGTGAAGAAAAATGTTCCGGCAGACATATATAATATGTTTTTATTAGAAACATTGCAATGGGAACTTTGCATTCTAACTTCTAAAAGACTAGATTTTAATGGTGGTAACTTAGAATTAATATGTATAGTTTTAGCAGAAGCCATAGGTAAGGTAGAAAATGAACTGTAATAAATTTAAATAAGTATATAGGTGGAAATAGTAAAAATTAAAAATAACTGTTATGATAGAAAATTTTAATCATGGCAGTTATTTTTATGATTTAAAAAGAACATTGTAGAGCATCCTAAAAAAGAGGTGAATTAATATTTTTATTGAATATTGTATAAATAGTTTTTTATAAGAAGGTTGGGATTTAGAAAGGATGGTTTATATGAAATCGTCATATAATGAAAGAATAAATAAAGTGAAACCAGTAATTGTAGTAAGTAGGTGTTTGGGATTTGATAAATGTAGATACGATGGTCAGATGGACAGTTGTAATTTAGTGGAAAATTTAAATGGGTTTGTGGAAATTATAACTGTATGTCCTGAGGTTCAAATAGGACTAAAAACACCAAGGGAAGCTATAAGACTTATTAAAGAAAGTGAAGATGCAACTGTAAAATTTATACAACATAAAAGTGAAAGGGAATTAGGTCGTGAAATGACTGAATTCGGAGAAGAATTTCTTTTAAATCTCAAAACCGTGGATGGGTTTATCCTAAAGAGTAGATCCCCTTCTTGTGGAATAAAAGATGTTAAAATTTACAAGGGTCCAGAAAAGGGGTCCACTTCAGTGAAAGGTAGTGGATTGTTTGGTGAGAGTGTCCTTGAAAAGTTTCCGAATCTGCCAGTGGAAGACGAGGGCAGGGTTAGAAATTATAATATCAGGCAGCATTTTTTAACGAAATTATATATCATGAAAAATTTTAGAGTAATAAAAGAAACTAGGTATATTGAAGATTTAGTGGAATTTCATAGTACGAACAAGCTTCTTTTTATGGCTTACAATCAGAAGCAATTGAAAATACTTGGCCGAATCTTAGGAAACCATGGAGAATTAAGAGTGAAAGATGTTTACGCAGAATATGAAAAAAATCTTATTCTAGCGCTAAATAAGTTGCCAAGATATACTTCTAATATAAATGTGCTTACAAGGTCTATGGGTTATTTTTCAGATAGGCTAACACATAGGGAAAAAGAATTTATTTTGGATACAATAGATCAATATAGAGGGAGTAAAGTTCCTTTTAGTGTGCCACTTTATGTTATAAAATCAAATGCGGTACGTTTCGAAGAAAAAAATCTTACTAATCAAACTTTTTTTGAGCCTTATCCATCTGAATTAGATAATGTTACTGATTCTTGAAAGGGAATAAACAAATAAAAACATGATGTTTTATTAATTATATAAATGAATAAATACTCCTCTAATTGGACATAATTCCAAATGAGGAGGGGTAATATGAAAAACAGAAAAATTTTATACCTAATGATAACAATACTATTAATTGCGTTTTCTAGTGCTAGTTACACACTTGCACGCTATATGAATAAAAACGATTTAAAATTTGAAGCCTCTAGTAAATTGCCATTTCTGAAACTCAGAGACAAAGGCATGAGTGATAATAATGAAAATTCAAAGCAAACATCAGTGGTTACTAATTTGTTTAAGGGGATTTCACAAACAAAATTTACTTTTGTCATTAAATATAAAGATAAAGAAGTAAGAAATATGGTGTTAGAAAAACACTTTAATGCGACTAATGAATTAGATAGCAAGACAAAAGAAGAACTTAATGAACTTTTTAAAAAACAAGGGTATACAGTATCTAGTATGAGTAAAGGAAAAGTAGATTTTGTTAATAATAGTGATAGGTACAGTTATAGTGCAAATAGGTATTATTTGGGCATATATAATGACCTAGTGACAATTTATAAGACCGATAATAATGGAGATATAATAGCTCATAAAATATTTAATGCTAATGTATATGCAGCGGATGGAACCCAACTTCAATATGACTTTGAAGCAGAGGATAAAGAGGAACCTATAAACATTAAATTAGATGATTTAATAGAAAAGGAAGGAGTATTGGATGACTTAATTCTAGGAAAAAAATATGTTAAGGATGCAGTAGAAATAATAGATTTAGAGGAGACCGAATATGAAAAAGGTGAATTTAGAACATCTGAAAAAGCTTTCGATTATGCTAGAGGATTATTAAGGTCGTAACATGTTCAACTAAAATTAACAATGTACTAAAACCTTAAGAAGTTAAACTTCTTAAGGTTTTTTTAATGAAATTTGCTAATACTTAGATATTTCTGTTGTTAATTATTGAAATAATAGCATTTAGGTGTTAAAGTATTATATAGTGGTTATAGGTTTAGGAGGGTAGAATTATGTACGAATATATAAGTGGAACTTTTGTAGGTATTAGTAAAGATTACGTTGTAGTAGATAATAATGGCATGGGGTACAGGATTTACACCTCCGGTAGTACTATGGCGAACATGCCTAAGACAAGCGACAACGTTTTGTTATATATAAAGCAAATTGTTAGAGAAGATTTTGTTGGACTATATGGATTTTTAACAAAAGATGAGATAGAGATGTTTAGCCTTGCAATTAGTACCAATGGAGTTGGTCCAAAAGCCGCACTATCACTCCTATCTATTTGTAATGTTACAAGCCTTAAGTACGCTATTGTGTCTGGGGATGAGAAAACATTACAAAGAGCACCCGGCATTGGCAAAAAGATTGCTCAAAGAATAATTTTAGAACTTAGAGAAAAAATCCATATTGAGCAAAGCGAAGTTAATAATTTATCACAGCTTTCAGGAAGTAATTTAATAGAAGATAGAAAACTTATTGATGTTTTAGGAGCTCTAATGTCACTTGGATATTCTGAGAAAGAAGCTGAAAAAGCACTTAACGCTTCAAATAAAGAAGAATCACTTGAAAATATGATTAAAGATTGTTTGAAATATTTAATGAACTAAGGTGGTAGTATACTATGGATGATATTGAGGAAAGAATTATTACATCTTCTATCATTGAAGAAGATATGGAATCAGAATACTCTCTAAGGCCGCAAAATCTTAGGGAGTATATTGGTCAGCCCAAAATTAAAGAAAAATTGAATATATTTATAAAAGCATCTCAAAATAGAGAAGAAGCTCTTGATCATGTTCTTTTATATGGACCACCTGGCCTTGGTAAGACAACTCTTGCAAATATTATTGCAAAGGAAATGAAGGGTAACTTAAAAGTAACCTCAGGGCCTGCTATTGAAAGACCAGGGGATTTAGCATCTATTTTAACGTCACTTAGCGATTATGATGTGCTTTTTATTGATGAAATACATAGGCTCAGTAGAACTGTTGAAGAAATATTATATCCTGCCATGGAGGATTATGCATTAGATATTGTAATTGGAAAAGGGGCTTCAGCAAAATCTATAAGACTTGATTTGCCGAAGTTTACACTTATTGGTGCTACTACTAGGATAGGACTATTAACAGCACCCCTTCGCGATAGATTTGGCGTGCTCAGTGCCATGGAATATTATAGTCAGGATGAATTAAAAGAAATAGTTGTTCGTTCTTCTGCTATTTTAAAGGTAGACATTACAAAAGACGCAGCGGTTGAAATTGCTAGACGTTCAAGAGGTACACCTAGAATCGCTAATCGTTTGCTTAAGAGGGTTCGCGATTATTGTGATGTTAAGGGAAATGGAATTATTGATTTAAATTTAGCAAAGTCTGCAGCGAAGCTTCTTGAAATAGATAGTGAAGGCTTTGATAATATAGATAATAAAATGCTAGCAGCTATTATAGATAATTTCAATGGTGGACCAGTAGGAATAGAGACTCTGTCTTATTTTATTGGCGAGGAAATAGGAACACTCGAGGATGTTTATGAACCATATTTAATTCAAAAGGGATTCATAATAAGAACTCCTAGGGGAAGAATGGCATCTGAAAAAGCATATATACATTTAAATAAAACCATGAAGAAATCAAACAATAATAAAAACCTGAAACAATTTACAGTATTTGATGATGAAGACAATGAAGGTTAATGACATTTTTACAAAAGAAAGGGTGTATTTTTTTGAAAGTAAAAGATTTTTATTTTGACTTGCCTAAGGAGTTTATCGCTCAGCATCCACTCCAAAAGAGGGATGAGTCAAAACTTATGGTAGTTAATAAAACAAGCGGTGAAATAGAACATAAAAAATTTAAAGATATAATAGAGTATCTAAACCCAGGAGATTGCTTAGTATTAAATGATACTAGGGTTTTGCCTGCAAGACTTATAGGGACTAAAGAAGGAACAGGTGGAAGAATGGAGTTCTTGCTCCTAAAAAGAATAGATGTAGATCACTGGGAGACCTTAGTCAAACCAGGTAAAAAAGCGAAAATTGGAACAAGGTTTATTTTTGGAAATGGAGAACTTGCGGCACAGGTTATAAGTATTTCTGAGGGTGGAAGTAGAGTAGTGAAATTTGAATTCGAAGGGATATTTGAAGAGGTTTTAGATAGACTTGGAGAGATGCCACTACCACCATATATAACAGAAAAATTACAAGATAAAGAAAGATATCAAACAGTGTTTTCAAAGGAAGTAGGATCAGCTGCAGCTCCAACTGCAGGACTTCATTTTACAGAGGGGTTACTACAAGAAATTAAAGCTATAGGCGTTGAAATTGCTTTTGTAACGCTACACATAGGGCTAGGTACTTTTAGACCTGTAAAAGCTGAAACAGTGGAAGAACATCAAATGCATTCAGAGTACTATGTTCTAAGCCGCGCGACAGCAGATTTGATTAATAAAGTAAAAGAAAATGGTGGCAGAGTAATTGCTGTTGGAACTACATCTAATAGAACTTTAGAAAGTATCGCGGATGAAAATGGCAAAGTCCATGAAAAATCCGGCTGGACAGACATTTTTATCTATCCTGGATATAAATTTAAAATCGTTAATGCATTAATAACAAACTTTCATTTGCCGGAATCTACACTAATAATGCTAGTTAGCGCTTTTGCAGGTCAAGATTTAGTTATGAGTGCGTACGATATGGCGGTAAAAGAAAAATATAGATTCTTCAGTTTTGGAGATGCGATGTTTTTATATTAATCAACTTTTAATTATTGTATAGAAAGAAGGTCAAATATGTATAAATTACTAAAGAAAAGTGGTAAAGTTAGACGTGGTGAATTTACAACACCTCATGGTGTTATTCAAACGCCTGTATTTATGAATGTAGGAACTCAAGGAGTTATAAAGGGCGCGGTTTCTAGCATGGATTTAAAAGACATTAACTGCCAAGTGGAATTATCGAATACTTACCATTTACACTTAAGACCAACAGACAAGGTTGTAAGGAAAATGGGAGGGCTTCATAAATTCATGAATTGGGATAGACCTATTCTTACAGATTCAGGTGGATTTCAAGTATTTTCTCTTTCTGCTATGAGAAAGATTAAAGAAGAAGGAGTTTACTTTAATTCGCATATTGATGGTCACAAAATATTTATGGGACCAGAAGAAAGTATGCAAATACAAAGCAATTTAGCATCTACTATTGCAATGGCCTTTGATGAATGTATACCAAACCCTTCTACTAGGGAATATGTAGTTGATTCAGTAGATAGAACTACAAGGTGGCTCGAGCGATGTAGGATTGAAATGGATAGACTTAATTCTCAGGAAGGCACCCTAAATAACAAACAGATGTTATTTGGTATAAATCAAGGTGGAACATATGCGGATATTAGAATAGAACATGCTAAAACAATTAGTAAAATGAATTTAGATGGATATGCTATAGGAGGCCTTGCGGTAGGAGAGTCTCATGAAGATATGTATAGGATTATTGATGCAGTGGTTCCGCACTTGCCGGAGGATAAACCAATATATCTTATGGGCGTAGGGTATCCAAGTAATATTTTAGAAGCTGTATCAAGAGGGGTAGACTTTTTTGATTGTGTACTTCCAGCAAGAAATGGAAGGCATGGACATTTGTTTACTAAAGATGGTAGAATAAATATACTGAATGCAAAATTTGAACTAGATGGAGCGCCTATTGATGAAGGATGCGCATGCCCCGCTTGTAAAAATTACACAAGAGCTTATATAAGACACTTATTTAAAGCTAAAGAGATGTTAGCTATGAGGCTGTGTGTGCTCCATAATCTATATTTTTATAATAAACTTCTGGAAGACATACGTTCTGCCATTGATGATGATTGTTTTGAAGAGTTTAAGACGGAAAAACTTGCTAGGTGGAATGAATAAATATAATTAATCCATAAAAAGAATAATTATTTTATTATATATTAGAACAAATATTACCGAAAGGAGGGGAATATAAATGGCAAATTTAGGATCTTTATTACCTTTAATATTAATGCTAGGGGTATTTTATCTAGTAATTTTTATACCAGAAAGCAAAAGAAAGAAAAAGTATGCTGCACTTTTAAATAATTTAAAAGTAAATGATGAAGTAATGACTAAAGGCGGTATAATGGGAAAAATTATTAACATTCAAGATGATTACATTGTACTTGAAAGTGGCCCAGACAGAACTAGATTTAAATTAGCAAAAAGTGGAATAGGCACAGTTATAGTTACAAACAGTGCTGAAATAGTAGAGAAAAAATAGTGAAATAAGTAATAAACCCCCCTTTTTAATCATATTTAATACTATAGATTTCAAGTAAAAAAAATATTTTTTAATTGAGATTCACATAAAAGGGGGGATTTACATGGAAAAGAAAATTAAATATTCTTGTGCTGGAGAAGGAGTCTTTAGAGCTGCAATTTTAACTTTGGTTGTACTTATAATTTACTCTGTGATAACAAGCTTTTTTCCGGCTAGCATGAAGGTAACATCTGTTTTTTATATTGTAATAACATTAGTTAGCGTGCTTTATGGATCAATATATGCTGCGAAAAAGGCAGGAGAAAAAGGTTGGCTAATGGGTATAATGGTGGCAGCTACCTACATGTTAGTTTTATACCTAGTTAAAGTAGTTGGTGGTGGAAATACTACTATTGGAATAAGAGAAGTAACAAGAACAGCGTTAGCTTTGGGTATAGGTACTTTTTCAGGAATGCTTGGAATAAATCTATAGAAATACTTTATTTAGCAAGAATATTATGATATAATTCACAAGGTAACTTTAGAAATGGAGGAATAAAAATGAAACATATAAAAACTATAAATAAAGCAAGTGTTAAAGAGAGCTTAAAAAAACCGGGATGTAAAGAATGTGCTAATTCATGTCAATCAGCATGTAAAACATCTTGTACTGTAGCTAACTTAGCTTGTGAAAACTAATATGAACAATGTGGCAGTAACTCAAGGTTGCTGCTTTAAATTTAGTTAGGAGGAAAACAACTTGGCACTAATACATAAATATATTAAAGATAATGAGTTCTACGTAATAGATGTGAATTCTGGTTCAATACATGTGGTTGATGAAATAGTATACGACCTTTTGGACAATAATTCACTTAAAGGAAAAGAAGAGGTAAAAGAGATTTTTAAAGAAAAATATGATGATAAGGATATAGAGGAAGCCTATACGGAAATTCAGGATTTAATTCAAGGCGAACTTCTATACTCAAAAGACTTATACGAGAATATTGCAATGAATGTTTCAAATACGGAGTCTTATATTAAGGCCTTATGCCTCAACGTAATACATGATTGTAATTTAAGGTGTAAATACTGCTTTGCTGATGAAGGTGAATACCATGGCGCTAGAAGCGTAATGTCAGCTAAAGTAGGGATGAAGGCAATAGATTTTGTTATAGAAAAATCTGGCCCAAGAAAAAACATAGAAGTAGATTTATTTGGTGGAGAGCCACTTATGGTTTTTGATACAATAAAAGAAATAGTGGAATATGCTAAAGTACAAGAAAAAAATCATAATAAATCCATAAGATTTACTATGACAACTAATGCAACATTACTTAATGACGAAATCATGGAATATATGGATGAAAATATGGGCAATATAGTACTTAGTATAGATGGTAGAAAATCTGTTAATGATAATGTTAGAGTGAGAGTAGATGGAAGCGGTTCTTATGACAAAATACTTCCAAAAATAAAACAAATGGTTGACATGAGAGATAAGTCAAAAGCTTATTACGTGAGGGGGACCTTCACCAGAGAAAATACAGATTTTTTCGAAGACATAAAGCATATGGCGGATTTAGGGTTTAAGGAAATATCTATAGAACCGGTAGTACTTCCTCCTGAACATGAACTATCACTAAGAGAAGAGGATTTACCAATTATTTTTGAGCAATACGATAAATTATATAGTGATATGCTTCAAAGATATAAGGACGGAAATGAATTCAAGTTTTACCACTTTAATATAGATCTCAAAGGTGGACCTTGTGTTTATAAGAGAATTTCTGGATGTGGAGCTGGTCATGAATACATAGCTGTTACTCCACAGGGTGAAATATACCCTTGCCATCAATTTGTTGGTAACAAAGATTTTCTAATGGGCGATATATATAATGGAATGGACAATAATAAGATAGAAAAAGAATTTAAAGAGGCACATATTTACAACAAACCAACATGCAGGGATTGTTGGGCTAAATTTTATTGTAGTGGTGGATGCCAGGCAAATAACTTTAATTTCAACGGGGATATGCATGTGCCTTATGAAATTGGATGCAAGATGCAAATGAAAAGGATAGAATGTGCTATAGCATTAAAAGCAAAAACAATGAATAATTAATTATAATAATTACCTAATATTGACTAATTAAATTAATCAGAATATAATTGTATTCATGAATAGGAAGCGGAGGGGGATAAAGATGAAAAAGAGAAAAAGTACTATACTGTTTTTAATCAGTGTATTTGTTGTTGGATTATTGGCGTTTTCGGGTTTCAACGGACTTAAAATAGGAGATTATAGGTTTAAACCATTCACTGAAACAATAAATAAAGGTTTAGATTTACAAGGTGGAATTTCTGTGTTAGAAGAAATTCAAGGGGAAAAAGTTTCTGATAAAGACATGAGTACAACAATTGAACTAATTACTATGAGGACCAACAAAATGGGAGTTAGTGAAACTCTAGTTGTTCAAGAAGGAAGTAATAGAATCAGAATTGAAATACCAGGTGAATTCGATCAAAAGGAAGTGCTTGATACTGTTGCAAAATCAGGAGTGCTTAAATTTGTTGGACCTGATAATGTTACTATTCTTACTGGAACAGAAGTAAAAGATGCTTCTACGTCCATAAATCAGAATAATCAACCTGTTATAAATCTTGAACTTAATGAAGCAGGTAAGAAAAAATTTGCTGTAGCTACAAAGCAATTTTTAGGACAGCCAATTACTATTTTTATGGATGATGTGGAGTTAACTAGCCCTACAGTTAATGACGTTATTACAGATGGTAAGGCTGAAATTTCAGGAAAATACACCTTAGAAGAAGCTACAAGACAAGCTCAAATTATAAAATCAGGAGCGCTGCCTGTAACACTAAAAGCTGTTTCAGTTAAAACAGTTGGAGCTACTTTAGGTAAGAATGCGTTGCCATTAAGCATGAAAGCTGGAGCTGTAGGAATATTATTTATATTGTTATTTATGCTTTTATATTATAGAGCACCTGGAATTATTGCAAATATATCACTAATTTTATATGTGGTTTTGGTCCTTGGATCATTCTCAGCACTTAACGTAACACTTACGCTGGCAGGCATAGCGGCATTCCTACTTACTGTTGGTATGGCAGTAGATGCTAATGTTTTAATATTCGAGAGGATAAAGGAAGAGCTTAGAACTGGAAAATCAATAAAATCCGCTGTGGATTCTGGCTTTCATAAAGCATTGTCGTCAATATTAGATTCAAATATTACAACTATAATTGCTGCTATAGTTTTATACACAGTGGGAACAGGTGCAGTTAAAGGATTTGCACTCACACTTATGATTGGTATAACTTTAAGCGTAGTAACAGCATTTACTAGCACGAAATTTTTATTGAAATTAGCAGTTGGAATGGGACTATTAAGTAAAACATCTCATTTTGGCGTGAAAAGGGGGCCTTCCAAATCTCTCAAAAAATTTAAGATAATTGAAAAAACTAAGATTTGGATTTCCATATCTCTAATCATAATTGTAATAGGAATGGGCTTTATGGTAAAAAATGGATTGAACTTAGGTATAGATTTTAAAGGTGGTACAAAAATCAATATAAGTATGAACCAAGAATTTATTAAAGCAGATGTTGATAAAATAATTGATAAAAGCGCAAAGGGTGAATATACTTCTAAAACTATAGATGATGGTAAAGATTTTGAAGTAATCATAAAAAGTGAAGCCCTTACTGCTGATGAATTAGCAACTTTGCAAGCTGATATCAAAACTGCGTACA
>JANZQE010000143.1:0-13443 GCA_038040705.1 Clostridium sp.
TGTTTTTCTTCATCCAATACATTTCAGTTTTCAATTCAGAAGTTAACAGTAAGAGCTTTTTATATTTTTTTTCATGTTCTTCTTTTATCAGAAGTAACTTATAAAACTTTAATCCATTTAAGATTATCAAGCTTATGATAGAACGTATAACTGCAACATACAATAATGTAGTAACTGCATTTATTTTTATCATAGTAAAATTCCCAAGATTTCTTATTAATATTTCTATAAAATTTCCTAGGAAATCACTTAATATTAAGGTTATCAATAATCGCTTAAAATTAATTGAAGTTATTGCTTTATTGAAAAACCTAAAAAATATACTGTAAAAACCATAAAAAAACATTTCAGGAAAATAGGCTAATAAAATTTCAATAAAGCTACCATTTTCAATGAAATAAATACCTACTCTTAAAATGTAAACAGAAATAGCACACATAACACCTGTTTTTATAGTATCTAGCTCATCAAATAGGTATAGAAACACTGGAAATACTATTATTGCAACAGATTCTCTAAAGTCAGATATAAGTAAATTCATATTTATTTGTGAAGTGATTGCAATAATTATAGATATTGTAATCATTCTTTTCAATTTGTTTGTTTTTATAGTACTCATATTTAATATCCTCGCAACAAAATTTCAAATGAATAATGTAATTGTTTATAAACCCTAAAGGTTTACAAGTTAATAATAACATTTTAATATATATGTTACAATTTTATTTGTGATTTTTTTATCATTCCTCTCGATAAAATAAAAAAGGCTTATTAAAAAGTATATATCATCATATAAAATAATGTTATAATCTTCATAAGAGCCGTTTCGCAACTATAAAATAGCCTGAAGGAGTGATAATAGTGACAGCAAAAGGATTAGAGAGAATATGTCCAATTTGTGGAGAAGACAATAATTGTCAACATGGTCAAGGTGGATGTTGGTGTGATACAGTTAAATTCCCTAAGCACATCTTAGATTTGATTCCTAGTGATAAAAAAGGAACAGCTTGTATATGCAAATCTTGTTTAGAAAAATACCAAAAATAAATGAAATTAATAATTATGCAGAACTTCTTATGCCCGATGATAAATTTTCAGAGCTAGTTAGCTTTCACGTATCCCCTTTTATTAGGTGGCTGATACTACCCCCAAGTAACCCCTGTACGCGAGTTCGGACAGGGTTTACTTGATACTTTTTAGTTTTCAATCATTCGAAAGGGTCTGATTCCTTATAAAATATTAGAATTTAAAGCTTCAGCTGCATTATACGAACTTCTAACCAATGGTGACGACGCAATATACCTAAATCCCATCGTCATACCTATATCCTTATATTTTTTAAATATATCTGGATGAACATATTCTACAAGTTCAATATGTTCTTTTGACGGTTGAAGATATTGACCAATTGTAACAATATCACATTGATATGCTCTTAAATCCTTTAATAGTTCTATAACTTCCTCCTCGTTTTCACCTAGACCTACCATAAATCCTGATTTAGTAAATATACTACTATCAATCTCTTTTACTTTCCTCAAAAGTTCTAATGAACGAGTATATATGGCTTGAGGTCTTACTGTTTTATATAATTTTAATATTGTCTCAATATTATGATTCAATATCTCTGGTTTTTCATCTAAAATTACCTTTAAGGCGTTCCAATTACCTTTTAAATCTGGAATAAGAACCTCTATTGTTGTATCAGGTGTTACTTTTCTAATCTCCCTTATTACTGCTGCGAATTGACTTGCTCCACCATCCTCTAAATCATCACGTGTAACAGAGGTTATAACTGCATGCTTAAGCCCTAATTGCTTTATAGCTTGGGCAACATGAAGCGGTTCTTCACTATCTACACAGTCAGCCTTACCCGTTTTCACATTACAGAATCTACAATTCCTTGTACACACACGTCCAAGTATCATAAATGTTGCAGTTCCTTTATTATGGCACTCTAATTTATTAGGACAATTAGCCTCATCACAAACTGTATTTAGGTTTAAATTTCTTTTGATTGCATTAACTTTTTTTGTGTTATCATTAAATTGAAGTTTTGTCCTTAACCATTCTGGTTTTCTATTCACCATCGTATAAATCCTCTACCTTTCTTAAAAAAATTTCTTTATCTATAATTTCAGCTTCCATATTAAATATATCTGTAAAATGCTTAATGATATAGTTTATAACCATATCCATATCCTGTGATTCACCCATCAATTTTTCCAGTGAAGTTACTCCCTTATCTGTGAACCCGCATGGATTAATCCATTTGAAATTCTCCAAATTGGTGTTTACATTTAAGGCAAACCCGTGCATAGTAACCCAGCGTTTAACAGCACATCCAATGGCTGTAATCTTGTTATTTAAAACCCAAACGCCGGGAAATCCAGCCTTTCTATCTACACTAAGTCCATATTCTTCCCTCATCAAACAAATAGAGACCTCCTCTAGCCGTCTAACATAGCCTTTCACGTCTTTTCCAAAATCATTCAAATTTATAATAGGGTAGGCAACTACTTGTCCAGGACCATGATAAGTTACATTTCCACCTCTATTGCTATGTAAAACACTAACACCCATTTCACCAAGTACCTTCTCATTTATCAGCACATTGTTGTCTTTCCCATTTAACCCTACTGTTAATACTGCGGGATGCTCCAATAACAAAAGAACATTGCCCATTACTTTCTGCTGACTAAGTTTAAGAATCTTAAACTGTAAATCAAGTGCTATCTGGTATTCCATTAATCCAAGTTTTACGACAGTCAACTTCATATTACTCATCCTCCATTTAATCTTATCTGTTAATCCTTTGAATAAAATGAAATGGTATTGTGAAAGGTTACAAATGACTTTTCACAATACCATTTCATTTTTAAAGATGTTTATTTAAAGAACTAATTTCTTCTAGCCTTTATACTACATTATTTTTGCAAGCTTGCACAACATGCTTTAATAATAAATTAGTTGTAACACTTCCAACTCCACCTGGTACTGGGGTAATTGCGGATACATTTTCTCTTACAGATTCAAAATTAACGTCTCCACAAATTTTACCCTCTCCAGCATCATTAATACTTACATCAATTACTACTGATTCTTTATTAAAATAACTACTATCTAACATATTTGCTCTTCCAACTGCTGTTATAACAATATCCGCCTTTGAAGTTATTTCTGATAAATTTTTGCTTCTTGAATGACAAATTGTAACTGTTGCATCTTCTGCTAAAAGCATCATGCTGAGTGGTTTACCAACTACCATACTTCTGTTGATAACAGCTACATTTTTTCCTTGCAAGTTGTATCCGTAAAACTTTAATATTTCCATTACTGCTTCAGGAGTACAAGGCATCACACCATCCATCTTACCTTCAAATATTTTTTCCAAATTTACGGGATTCATACAATCACTATCTTTATCTTTGTTAATAAACCCATTTATAAATTCAGCATCTAAATGCTTTGGAAGAGGTCTAAAAGTTAAAATACCATGAATATTTTTGTCTTTATTTATATCATCTAATATGTCGGTAAACTCCTCCATTGCAATATCAAAATCTAATATATATAACTTAGTTTCAATTCCCATAGTAGAACATCTTTTTAAAATACTATTTTCATAGGAAACATCATCTGTACGGTTACCAACACGAACTACTGCGAGTGTTGGTATCATACCTCTTTCTTTAAGCTTTTCAATGTCCTTTATTAAATTATCTTTTATTGCATCCGCAACTGGTTTCCCTTTTAAGACTTTCATCATATCCACACCTCACCTAGATTAGAATAATCCTGATATTTTTCCTGTATTGTCTACATCTATCTTTTCCGCTGATGGAACTTTTGGAAGTCCTGGTAATGTCATAACATCTCCTGTTAAAGCTACTACAAAGCCTGCTCCAGCTGATACCTTAACATTTCTAATAGATATTCTAAAGTCTTGTGGTCTTCCGAGCTTTGTTTGATCATCAGATAATGAATATTGAGTTTTAGCCATACATATAGGTAAATTTCCAAAACCTAATCCTTCAAGTTCCTTGATTTGTTTTGAAGCGCTTCCAATGAAATCTACACCATCTGCTCCATATATCTTAGTTGCAATTGCATTTATTTTTTCTTTTATTCCAAGTTCCGATTCATAAACAAAGTTAAAATTATTGCTTCCATCAGCTAGCTTAATAATTTCCTCGGCAAGCTCAATTCCACCTGCTCCACCCTTTTCCCAGACTTCTGAAAGAGCTACTTTAACATTAAGCTTTTCACACTCCGCTCTTACTAATGCTAATTCTGCCTCTGTATCAGTTGGAAACTTGTTGATTGCAACAATTGCTGGTAATCCAAATACCTGAGTAACGTTTTCAACATGCTTTAATAGGTTTGGTATACCCTTTATTAATGCTTCAAGGTTTTCTGCACCTAACTCAGCCTTTGGAACTCCACCATGTAATTTTAATGCTTTTACAGTTGCAACTATAACAACTGCATCTGGTCTTAAACCACTTAATCTACATTTAATGTCTATAAATTTTTCTGCTCCTAAATCTGCACCAAAGCCAGCCTCAGTTACTACATAATCCCCCATTTTTAGTGCCATTTTTGTTGCCATTACACTATTACATCCATGTGCAATGTTTGCAAAAGGTCCACCATGTATAAATGCTGGAGTATGTTCTAATGTCTGAACAAGATTTGGCTTTAATGCATCTTTAAGTAATGCAGCTACTGCTCCTTGCACCTTTAACTCTCCTCCTGTTACAGGTTTTCCTTGTCTTGAATAAGCTACTATTATATTTTTCACTCGTTCCTTTAAATCATCTAAATCATTTGACAAGCAGAGTATTGCCATAATCTCTGAGGCAACAGTAATATCATAACCATCTTCTCTTGGTACTCCATTTCCCTTGCCACCCATACCATTTACTATAGACCTTAATTGCCTATCATTCATATCAACGCATCTTTTCCAAGTTATTCTTCTCGTATCTATATCTAAAACATTACCTTGTTGAATGTGGTTATCCAACATTGCTGCAACAAGATTATTAGCTGCTCCTATAGCATGCATATCTCCTGTAAAATGAAGATTTATATCTTCCATTGGTACAACTTGTGCATAACCACCACCAGCTGCTCCCCCTTTTATTCCAAAAACTGGTCCGAGGGAAGGTTCTCTAAGCGCAATTACTGCTTTCTTATTTAATTTAGTAAGAGCATCTCCAAGACCTACAGTTGTAGTAGTCTTTCCTTCTCCTGCAGGAGTTGGGTTTATTGCTGTTACTAAAATAAGTTTTCCATTTTTTTGATTTTCTAGCTGCTTTAAATAGTTATAATCGATTTTCGCCTTATATTTTCCGTAACACTCAATATACTCTTCGGGAATACCTACTTGTTTTGCAACTTCATTTATTACTAAAGGTTTAGACTCCTGTGCTATTTCAATATCACTCTTAAATATCATTTTTTTCCCCCTCAAATTATAATATACTGACTATTTTTACTTTATTTTTTTAATGTTGGAGCTAAATGAATTGCTTCTCCTTTTATTCCTAAAACAGCTTCAACAAATGATTCTGATAGCGTTGGGTGAGCATGAATAATATGTCCTATATCATCAGGTGTTAGCTTCTTTTCAATTGCAATTACACCTTCATGTATTAAATCAGAAGCATGGGGTCCCATTATATGAACACCTATTATAGTATTATCCTCTTTCTTAGCAATAATCTTAATCATTCCTTCTGATTCACCTAATGCTAATGCCTTTCCATTTGCTCCAAATAAGAATTTGCTAGTCAAATAGTCAATACCTTTTGCTTTTGCTTCATCTTCTGAAACACCAGCACAAGATATTTCCGGGAAAATGAATATACAGCTTGGGATTACAGTACCCTGAGTCCCTCTGTTAATACCCATTAAATGTTCAACTACATTTATACCTTGATGTGATGCAGTATGTGCAAGCATTGAGATTCCATTAACATCACCTATTGCATATACATCCTTTAGAGATGTTTCCATATTTGCATCAACTTTTATACCTTTCCTTGTAACCTCAATACCTAACGCTGCATACCTTTCTTCATCAACTACTGGTGCTCTTCCAGTTGATATTAACACCGCATCTGAGTCAAAACTCACTTTTCCTTTTTTACCTTCACAGTTTACAATAAAGTTTCCGTCATTTTTCTCTATAGACATAACCTTTGTAGATGTATGAATTGATATACCCTTCTTTTTTAAAGAAGGGATTAATCTCTTTGTTAAATCTGTATCTACCTGTACTAAAATAGTTGGTAGGAATTCTACCACAGTAACTTCTGTTCCCATAGCATTAAATATACCTGCAAACTCCATACCAATTACTCCCCCGCCTATCACTGTGAGCTTTTTAGGGATTTCTTTGAAATTTAATATATCCTCACTTGTATAGATGCCTTCTAACTCTGCACCTGGTATAGGTGGTATAGATGGTTTGGAACCAGTAGCGATTATAATTTTTTTGGCTTTAATTTCCTTAAAAGACTCTTCACCTTCATTAACCAAAACTGTATTACTATCGATTACTTGTGCTATTCCTTTTACAACCTCTATCTTATTTGCTTTTAAGAGTTTTTCAACTCCAAAAACCAGCTGATCTACAATCTTATTTTTTCTTTCTTGTATTGTTGAAATATTTATTTCATAGCCGCTTATTGATATACCAAATTCATCTATAGATTTTAAAGTATTTAATATTTCAGCATTTCTATAGAGCGCTTTGGTTGGTATACAACCACTATTTAAACAAGTGCCGCCTAACTTATCTTTTTCAATAAGGCATACCTTTGCACCTAGCTGGGCGGCTCTAATTGCTGCAACATATCCACCTGGACCTCCGCCTATAATTACTATATCCATTTCCATCTATTCCACCACCTAATTTATTATTTACTCCACTTTAATACTGGACTCCTGGCTGCTTTAACTTCATCTAATCTCTTAATTTCAGTATTATGAGGAGCTGATTTTACTAGGTCTGGATTTTCCTTTGCTTCTTCTGCAATTTTAATCATTACATCAATAAACTCATCTAAAGTTTCAAGCTTTTCTGTTTCAGTAGGTTCTATCATTAAAGCTTCATGAACTATTAATGGGAAATAGATTGTTGGTGGATGATATCCGTAATCCATAATTCTCTTAGCTACATCTAATGTAGTTACATGATGTTCATTATCAATTAAACCATCTAAAACAAATTCATGCATACAGATTTCATCTATTGCCAATTTATAATGATTTTTTAGTTTAACTCTTATATAATTTGCATTTAAAACTGCAAATTCACTTGCTTTCTTTAATCCTTCAGCTCCCATGGACAATATATAGGTATATGCTTTAATCATAACTCCAAAGTTTCCGTAGAAGCTTTTTACTTTTCCTATTGAATAAGGTCTATCATAGTCTAAATAATAACTTCCATCTTTCTTTGATACTACTGGACTAGGCAAAAATTCCGCTAAATCTTTTCTAACTCCTATTGGACCACTTCCAGGACCACCGCCACCATGTGGAGTTGACATAGTTTTGTGTAGATTATAATGGCATACATCAAATCCCATATCACCAGGTCTTGCCTTACCCATGATAGCATTCATATTAGCTCCATCATAATAAAGTAACCCACCTGCTTCATGAACAAGCTTTGCTACCTCTGCTATATTTTTTTCAAATAATCCTAGTGTACTTGGATTAGTAAGCATTAAACCGGCAACTTCATCACTTAAAACAGCCTTCAACTTTTCAATATCAACTGCTCCATTAGCATCTGATTGAATTTCTATTATATCAAATCCTGCTACTGTTGCTGAAGCTGGATTTGTTCCATGAGCTGAATCAGGTACTATTATTTTAGTTCTCTTTAAATCTCCCCTTTTTTCATGATATGCCTTAATAACCATAAGACCTGTTAACTCACCATGAGCTCCTGCTGCTGGTTGAAGAGATACTGCTTCAAATCCAGCTATTTCAGCTAACTGCTCACCGAGTTCATGTATTACCCTTAGGGCTCCTTGTACAGTTTTTTGCGATTGATATGGATGAAGCTTTGTAAACTTACTAAGTGACGCCATATCTTCATTAATCCTTGGATTGTACTTCATTGTACAAGATCCAAGTGGATAAAATCCTGTATCAACACCAAAGTTTTTATTAGATAATAAAGTAAAGTGTCTAACCACATCTAATTCACTTACTTCTGGGAGTTCAGGTTCACTACATCTTAATAAACCTTCTGGAATTAAATCTTTAATAGATACTTCAGGTACATCACATTTTGGAATAGAATATGCTGTTCTACCTTCTTTAGATATTTCAAATATTAATTTTTTATACTCTTGCATTATTTAATCCCCTCCAATACACTTACTAAATTATCAATTTCACCCTTTGTTCTCTTTTCAGTAACACAAAGAAGCGTTGAATTTTTATAATGAGGGTATTCTTTTTCTAAATCATATCCACCCATAATTTTATTTTGCAAAAGGATTTCATTTGTATCTTCAACAGAATTGTTGGATGTAATAACAAATTCTTTAAAGAATGGTTTATTAAAAACTGGTTTGTATTTTCCGCTTTTTATTAACTGTTCATAGGCATAATGAGATTTCTGCATGCTTTGATAAGCAACTTCTCTTATTCCTTTCTTTCCAAGTGTTGTTAAGTATATTGCGGCAGTTAGTGCATTTAGCCCTTGGTTTGAACATATATTTGAAGATGCTCTTTCGCGTCTTATATGCTGTTCCCTTGATTGCAATGTTAAAACAAAACCCCTCTTTCCATCCTTGTCAGTAGTTTCACCAATAATTCTACCTGGCATCTTTCTTAAATTCTTATTGGTTGTTGCTAAAAACCCTAAATACGGACCTCCATAATTTAAATTATTACCAAGAGATTGCCCCTCACCACAGACAATATCTGCACCATATTCTCCTGGACTTTTCAAAATCCCCAATGAAATTGGATCGCAAGACACTATAAGCAGCGACTTATTTGCATGTACAAGTTTTTCAACCTCTGATAGTTCTTCAACTATTCCAAAGAAATTTGGTGTCTGAATTATAACAGCAGCAATATCCTTATTTAACTCAGTTTTAAGCCTTTCTACATCAGTAACTCCATCAACTTCATCTATTTCTATAACATTTAAGTTTTTACACTTCATATAAGTATTTATTACTTTTCTTGTTTCAGGATTAGTAGTATTAGAAATTATAATACTCTTTCTTCTTGTTATACCCACAGCCATCTGTGCTGCTTCTGCGCATGCTGTTGCTCCGTCATACAATGAAGCATTAGAAACATCCATTCCTGTAAGGTTAGCAATCATTGTTTGATATTCAAATATTGCTTGAAGTGTTCCTTGACTTATTTCTGGTTGGTATGGTGTGTATGCTGTAAAAAATTCTGATCTTGAAGTTATGTGCTTAATTAATGAAGGAATATAATGATCATATGCTCCAGCGCCTAAAAAGCAGGTTAAGTCGTCAGTGTTGCTATTCAAATCAGCAATCTTATTAATATAAGATTCTACTTCTAATTCTGACATGCTATCATTTATATTTAAACGTCTATTTAGTTGAAGTTCAGTTGGTATATGTTGAAATAAATCGTCTATAGTATTTACTCCTATAGCTTTAAGCATTAACTCTTTATCACATTCAGTTACTGGCAAATATGGATACATATTATTCCTCCTTTCCACATAATTCTTCGTATTGTTCAGCGCTTAATAATCCATCTACTTCTGATTTGTCTGTCATTTCAATAGCTATCATCCAATTTCCATATGCATCTTTATTTACTGCTTCTGGATTATCAACTAAATCTTCATTTACCTCAATAACTTTTCCGCTCATTGGAATAGATAAATCTGAAGCTGCCTTAACTGATTCAACCACTCCAAAAACATCATCTTTTGAAAATTCTGAATCTATTTCTGGTAATTCTACAAACACTATATCCCCTAATGATGATTGCGCATAATCTGTAATTCCTATATAAGCTTTATCTCCCTCAACCTTTACCCATTCATGATCGTTGCTATAAAGTAATTCTTTTAAAATTTTCATTTTTAAATCCCCCTAAATTTTATTTATAATATTTTATTTATTATATTTTTTCTTATAGAACTTCTTGCTAATAATTTCTGCTGGAATTAGCTTATTTCTAACCTTTACAAATATAGTTGATCCTAAATCAGCATATTTAGCATCTATTAAAGCTAGACCTATATTTTTATTTACTGTTGGTGCCGAATACCCAGTAGTTACAACTCCGATTTTTTCTTCACCTACATATACTTCATATCCATGTCTTGGAATTGACCTTTGCTTCATTTCAAATCCAACTGTCTTTCTTTTTAACCCTTCTGCTTTTTGTTTAACAAGAGCATCTTTTCCTATAAAATCTTCTTTATTAAGTTTTACAAAGAATCCTATTCCTGCTTCAAGCGGTGTTACAGTTGAGGAAAGTTCATTGCCATATAACGGTAACGAGGCCTCAAATCTTAAAGTATCTCTTGCTCCCAGCCCAATTGGCTTTAATCCATCTTCTTTTCCTATTTCTAGAATCTTGTCCCATAATTTCACCACACCTTCAAGATCAGTAGTATAAATTTCAAACCCATCTTCACCGGTATAACCAGTTCTAGAAACTAAACATTTCACCCCTGAAACTAAAACATCCCTATTACAGTAGAAGAATTTAATATCACTCAAATTTGTATCAGTAAGTCTTTGAAGTATTTCTTCAGCTTTTGGTCCCTGGATTGCAAGCTGAGCAACTGAAGGTGAACTGTTAGTTAAATTAACATTAAAATCTCCTTTATTATCACCCATCCATTGAAAATCCTTTTCTATATTTGATGCATTAATAACCAAGAAAAAATGTTCCTGATTAAATCTATATACTAATAAGTCATCGACTATTCCACCATCTGGATAACACATAGGAGTGTATAAAATCTGGTTATCTTCTAAAATACTGATATCGTTTGCAACCAATTTCTGAACATATTTAAAAGCATCTTCTCCAATTATATCTACTTCACCCATATGGGAAACATCAAACAATCCTGCTAATGTTCTTACCGTTTCATGTTCTTGTATTATTCCTTGAAATTGTATTGGTAGAGCCCAACCTGCGAAATCCACCACTTTCCCACCACTTTTTTCATAAGAATTAATCATTGGAGTCTTTTTTAAAAGTTCCACATTATAACCTCCCAATATTTTTTTATATAACAAAAAGAGGACTGTGAAAGCAAATGTTTCTAATGCTCCCACATGTCCTCTGTCGTTTTACCTGCGAGTCTTGATATAGTTATATATCTTACACCATCGGTTCTGCATTTAAACAGTCTTTCCAGAGTTCCGTCCTGTAACGCTATTTATACCTGAGAGTTTCTAGTATAATTGTGGAGTTATACTATTGCTCCTTCGGTTAACAAATGTTATCTCACGCTACAATCATCCGAACCATATCAAATTTTATTTTATAAATTAATTATATAACCACGTGTAACAAATTGCAAGAATAGTTAAAATATTAACTTAATTATTTATAAAACCAAATCAATTCTGTTTAAAGAAAGATAACTTTCAACAATTGAATTAAAGTTAACCAGCTGTCTTATATTATAACTAAGGTCTATACCATCTACAGTCATACTTGGTTCTCCTGTATACCCATCCACTCCACCAACAGAAATTACCCTTTCAAGCATTTCAATTTCTTTATGATAATTATGTAAATTGTTTTTATTTGAAAGCAATGATAAACCTGAGACAATTGCATAAGCGCCCCAGTTAGAAGTGCCTGCTACAATAAGATAGTCACAAGTGCTTTTTGCACATATTTTTTCACCATTTTCAACATACTTCTTTATATCGTTTTCTATATTCCCCATACCTATTTCATTTCCACCATCACCAACTCCAATTGTAACTATACCAAGTTCTTTTGCCATTAAAAACAAAATATCACAGTCTGCAACATATTTTGTTATTTTTATCCCACTCATATTATAGTATTCATCATCCATCGCTCTTCCTGGGCGCTCAATCGAAATTATATGTGTTGGTTTATATTTATATAATAGTTCAGAGTAAAACTTAGAATCGCCTAGACCGGGAACTACTTCTAGGTTTCCTTTAACTTTCATTGAATTCATGCATGAATCAACTATTTTACTGCAGTTAGTATCAGTTACAACAACAACTTTTTTACCCATTTTTTCTAAAGCAGCAGCTAATGATGCTGTTCCTAAAGGCCCATCATTTTCTGCTGCATTTGCATTACTAATGTAAAAACCAGTTAGAAGCATTACTGTTGAGCTATCATACAATTCTTTACATGTGATTGATAAAGTTCCATTCAAAAAAACTTTTTCAAGTTTTCTACGTTCAATAAGGGCACGCATTATTTTTTCTAATTTATTAAAATAATATTCCATTTATTGTTTCTCCTTAAAATAAGACTTTAGCTTATTACGAAATTCCAAAGCTACTACAAATATAATCTAAATATATCATAAAATTCTAATATTATGAAACATAAATAAAAATTTATATAAACTTTGGTAAGGATTAGGAGGCATTAATACGGAATATTACAAATCAAGAAAAATTCGCACGCTTAATTAATTTGTTTTCGCGCTTGATACGCAGATTGTAATAGCATAATTGATGTATATATTACAACTATTAACACCAACCATTTAACAATACCTAGAGGTAATGATTTAACAATATATGCAGCAAATAAAACTCCTCCACTTCCAAATAATGTTATAGCTATGGATGCTTTTCTATCATATGCCCCTTTTTTCACAAATTCAATAGAACCCGCCGGCATAACGAAAGCACAGGAGCCCATCATTATTGGAAAAGCAGCAAGAGGGTTCATTCCAAGCGCATAAATTAATGCCATGCAAGGTGCATAAAGGCCAACACCAAGTTGCATTAGTGCTCCGAGTATAAAATTACAACCAATTGCTATCATAAGCTTAGTTCCTACAAGCCCACTGGCTGTTCCGGCAACTGGCATAAAATGCAACAAATCAGATAACATAATAATAGCTACCGTAATTAGTGCTAGTCCCATTCCAATTCTTACTTTTTTTATGTTAAGTTTAGCCACAATATCCGCTCCTATTATTGCACCTAAAACAGCACCAATAATCATTGAAAACAATGTTATTATATCAACTTTTATTACAGTTAAAAAAATAATCGCCTCAAAAACCGTAGGAATTGAACAAGATACATTTAAAGTACCAGGAAGGGTTCTATCATCAGTCAATTTGAAGAGCCTAACTACGGATGTTATAATAGCAAAGCTTCCTACTCCTAAAGTATCGAGAAAACTAGATATAAACCCTATTACACCAAAAATAATAAA
>JANZQE010000144.1:0-3563 GCA_038040705.1 Clostridium sp.
CACTTATGAATTTTGTTTCATCTTTTATAGATGCCATTGAGGGATGCCGGGCACTATGATTACATACTAAGTGGCCTTCATCTACCATCCGTTTTATTAATTCTGGGTTAGCGGTAATATAGGGCTTTACAACGAAAAAGGCTGCTTTTACATTATGTTTTTTTAAAACATCTAGGATTGGGGCAGTATATCCAGCTTCATAACCTTCATCAAAAGTTAGATATAATACTTTTTTTGAAATGTCTCCTAAATGATAGCACTTGTATTTTGATATAAGATCCCTTGTTTCTTTAGGACCTTCAGGCGGCATATTATCGTTTCGTGGTTGAAAATACCAATTATATTCTTTAGTACTTACTGTATTTGAAGAATCATTAGGAGCAAACACACTTTTTAAAAAATCTAGCAGGGTAGATTCTTTTAAAATTTCATTGGTAGGGTTTTTAATGGGATTGTTTCTTAACTCGCTACTATAAACAACACTAGAAAAACAGCTGATGTAGAGTAGTGAGGAAATAACTATACACAAAACCTTTGATTTCACACTGTTCACCTCTATTTAATCTATTTATAAATCAACAAATTTATATACAATTTAGTATGCTCAGTATATATGTATAGATACGCAAAAATGAATTGTTAGACCTTGGTAATTTTTGTGAAGAAATTTATAATGTTTTTTAAATAAAAATTTTACTATGAGCCTTATAGTACTGTATACTAATAGTATGTCAAAAGTAGAGGTGATTAAATGGATTTGTGTTTAGAGCAACAAAGATTGATACATAGCAAGCCCTCAAGGTATAGTTTAATTAGAGGTATGCTAAATTCGGGTAAAACAACTGCAGCCATTTATAGAAGTCTTTATTTAAAGAATCACTATTGCTTATATGAAGATGATAAAATATTAATGTTGACATCTCAAGATGAAGATATAGAATATATTAAAAAGTTGTATGCTATAGCAGAAGAGGAAACGAAGTTAGAGTATTTAAGCTTATTTTCTAGTAGTGAAAGAAACTTTCATGTGGTTACATTAGAAAGTATTTTACATAGGTATTTTTGCGAATATCAAAATAAATATAAATTAGAATATCAATTGATTTCAGATAATGATAAAAAAAGTAAAATCATGAAAAGTTGTATACTCCAAATTAAAGATATTTATCCAAAGCTAAGAATGCTTCGTACTGACTATGTTGAATTTTTTATTGAAGAAGTAAAGTGGATAAAAAGTTGTAATTACTTAGGTTTAGATTTATATTCAGATGTAAATAGAATAGGAAGAAAATGCACTAAAGGACAAGGTCCACAAAGAATAAGCAAAAATTCTATTGCTAGGAAGGCCATATATGAAGTTATGGTTATGTATAATGAAAAGCTTAAATTATTGAATTTGGTTGATAATGAAGATATTAACATTCATGCTCTAGAGATGGCGAAAATTATTAATGTGGACAAGTATTGTCATATTATAAGCCATAAAAGTAACAACTTAACTAAAATACAGGTAGATTTTATAAAGGCATTATCTAACAAAAAACCTTATTCAAGCATTATGTTCCTTCTTGATATGGATAAGTCTCACGAGAGTAACTCATGGATGATAAAAGGTAAAAGAGTTAATACTAAACCACTAGGAGAGAAAGCAAAATCATATCCATTTAAAAGTAAATATAAAGCTCAAATTGTTAACTCTTTTGAGAACTTTCAATTTTGTGATATAAGACATGGTAGAACTTATGATTTCATGAGGGATTATAGTAGGATTTCAGATATTCTAGTAACTGATGGAAAAGAAGGTTATGAATATTTAAATGAGGAATTATTGGAACTACCAGTGTATAGCGATATAGCTGCAGGAGAACCAATACTAATTAATTCGGAAGTTGAAGGTAATTTCTACATTCCGAAGTATTGGTTAAAAGGAGTGAAAAATTCATTTATTTTAAAGGTTAAAGGAGATAGTATGATTGGCGCAAACATTAATCATGGAGATTATGTAATAATAAGACATGAGCATGCTGCAAATAATAATGATATTGTAGCAGTTGACATAGGTGGAAATGCAACACTAAAGAGGCTTTCAATAAAAAAAGATAAAATATTACTTATGCCAGCCAATGAAAAATATCAGCCAATTGTAATAGATAGTGAAGATACATACATTATAGGGACAGCTGTAGGAATTATAAAACACAAAAAGTAATCTGAAAGGGGCCTCGTAAAGATGAAGATATTTTTTATTTCAGACATTCATGGTTCACTTTTCTTTTTAGAAAAGGCTTTAGAGCGTTATAAAGAAGAAGGAGCTAGTTACATAGTACTTTTAGGAGATACATTATATCATGGACCAAGAAATCCATTGCCAAAGGACTACAACCCTCAGGCGGTAGCTAGTCTCCTAAATGAGTATAAAGATAAGATTATTGCTGTTAGAGGAAATTGTGATAGTGAAGTGGATCAAATGCTCATAGAATATCCAATGATGTCGGATTATTCCATAATATTATATGGTAATAGAAGACTATTTTTGACTCATGGACATATTTATAATGAGGATAATATTCCTAGTTTAAGTGATAATGATGTTGTGATACATGGTCACACACACCTTCCCGTAGCTAAAAATCACAATGGCATATATATATTAAATCCGGGCTCTGTAACGTTACCTAAAGAAAATTATCCTAACTCTTATGCAATACTCGAAGGTGATTTATTTCAAATAAAAGATTTACAGGGCACTGTTATAAAAGAAATAGTGTTATAAGTAAAGGTTATAAAAAAAAGGATAGCCGAGGCAATCCTTTTTGTGTATATTTACTTTTTACTTTTTAAGAAAAAAACTAAATTTATCCTTTTGAGGCGTTGATACCGAAATACTACGTTCATGAAGCACTTTATCAAATTCTTGAATTTGACCATCAACTATATTTGCGTAGTCAGTTTTACCATCTTCTACCCAACCCATAAATATATATGTATGTGAAGGGGAGCCAGGGCTTTCTGGTAGATCTGTGGTGAAACAGATATCTCCTTTTTCTAGTTCATTAAAGTCAGTATTTTTTTTCCAACCTTTAGAAGTTAAATTTTCTACCAATCCCTTGACAGTAGAGGTGTCAGTAGGAATATCATAGGTGTTAGCTCTCAAAATTTCTGCTAAGAGATATACAGTTAACCCTGTTTGATTCCCATTGTTTAACTTAATTGCTTTATCTAGGTCAGACGCTCTATTTTTTTCTACACTTAAATATTCATAAATATTATTTTTGGTTTCAGCTGGTTTAGTAGATGAGCTATCAGCATCAGGTTTTTTTACTGCTTCACTTACCTCTATATTGGTTTCTTTGTCAAGAGTTATATCAGCTTTGGGTCGCATTAAAGAACTATTCATGAATATAGAAAATATAATTATAGACACTACAACTATGCCAAGTCCTAACACAATTACATTGTTCTTAAATTCGTTTTTGTCTGCTAACTGATGCATTTCTTTTATGTACTTATCACTTTCATCAATTTCATTTAACTTAGATTTCCTAGCAGGCTTGTCCTTAGAA
>JANZQE010000145.1:0-13030 GCA_038040705.1 Clostridium sp.
GCCTTTTTTTTACGTTTATTATAATTTTTTGCACCCTTTAATTCATTTCCAATAAATGGTTTCAATTTTGACACTGATGGAACTAATTTAACTGGTATACCTCGTGAAACGAAATACATTACTGATGCACCAACTAAAAAATTCATATCTTGTTTCATTTGTCTTTCAACAAGTACTTGAGTTATATCCTCATCATAATCTTTTATAATCACATTTAATTGATCATATAAACTTTTTATTGTTGCATCTTTAATTACACCTTTTGTGCAGGTTGGTTTAATAATATCTAATATATCCCATGAATGTATATTATATTCATCATCTAGTGTACATATTGCATAATTTTTAGATCCAATATCAATTCCAATAATTTTACTCATTGTTAATTATTCTTTATTTCAAAAAAAAATTTCTTTAATCTACTGCTTTTTTTTAAAAAATTTCTTGAAAAATCCCAAAATACCACCATCTTCCACTACAGGTTCTTCAACTGTAACCTTCCTACAATAGTTACAAATACCACAACAATTACCACAATAATCCAGTCCATCTATATATGAACTGGAATTATAACATCCCTTGTTCTTTTCTATATAAACATCACCATTCTCTTCGATTTTTTTATCTTCATATACTTGAACTCTTCTACGATAAAATTCTAATTTACAACCTTCCAAAGCCCCCATAATAGAATTGTAACTACGATAACTTGTTCCATTCAACTCTTCAAATTTCAAAATTAATCGAGTTAGTTCATAATTTAATTCTCCTTCATTTAATGTGTTAAAATCATTATTAAACTCATTAAAGTATTCACGACGTTCTTGTTTGATGTATGGCATTTTTGATAATATTTTAAGAATTTAAGAATATTTTAAGAATATTTTAAGAATTTACTAAAACTCTCGAGTATTTATACAATATTGATTATTTATCATTGTTGAACGATATCAAATATTTGAGCAAATTTCCATCCTAATCCAAAAAAGAATGTGTCACCGATTGAATTGATTATAGCATCTGCATATGTTTTTTCTCCAGGCCATAATGGTAATTTACTGATAATCATCATTCCTAATGGAGTATTTTCAATGATTTCATATATTAAATGTATTATTATTGATGTATCAAATCTAATATCCCAATAATAAAATACGATTCCTACTGAAAAATGTAATAATGAATATGTATCAAAAAATTTTAGCCCCATCGTAAAAATTAGTAAAAATTAGTATAAATAAGTATGTATATAATAATAAATTAAATATAAAAAAAAAACAGATGGAATACTTGAGAGCAAATACAAAAATTTATTTATCTGGTCGTTTCGGTGATCAAACACAATTAACACTAGGGAAATTCAAGTACTTTGAAGATAAATATCCGCATATTATATTTATTAATCCATTGAGAATTAATCAAGGGATTGGTATGGTTGATGAAAATTTTAAAAAGACTGGAATGTATGACAGAAGTACTTGTTTTGAATTTGATATTAAAGCTATTCAACAATGTGATGGTATCGTAGCAGTCAATAATTGGAAAACATCGCCTGGTGCAATAACTGAATTGATGATTTCGGCAAACACTGGAAAGATGATTTTTCTCGAAGAAGAAGATTGTGTATTAAAGGAATGTAATGATAAAGTTTTTCGTTATAATATTAAAGATCTTATTAATATTTAGTATAAATAACAAGCAGTTTTTGAATTTAATAAAGAATTTAATAAAGAATTTAATAAAATAATAATGAATTGTGTTTGTTTTAACAAGGAATGTGTTTGTGATAAAATTTTAACTGATTTATCTTTATTTAAATTTACAATGTCTACTGTAATGTTTAGATTCAATACTGATGTAACATCGGATTTAAGATTTGATTTTAATTATGGAAAATTTAAAGAATTTATAAATAAGGATGATTTAGTTGTAAAGGAGATTATTTGTAGTGAAGATTTTTTCGCAAATAGAAAAGAATCAAAGCGTAGAAAAACTAATGGAGTTAAAGATTCTTTTTATAATACTATATCAATTAAACGAATTGTTCGACTTGGTGGAAAGGATAGAAATATTCATTATCAAATAACAAATAATACTTGTAGAGTAATTATACCTCATTATACATTATATTATGGGTTAATAGATAATGTAACAAAATTTTTTAAAGATGAATACAAGGGATTTGAGATTTCTAAATTTAACATTATAACAATGACATTTATTGAAAAATTATTTGCAAATAGAATATTTGTTTTAGATGATTTGAAAAAAGATTTGCAAGATAATTTAGACGAATTAGATATTCGCACTATTTATTATAATAGAAAATTAAATAATGATCGTTCAATACGGATACATTACACTAATAAAAATGGAAGTATATTAGTATATAGAACTGGAACCATTAGTGTTGCTGGTATTAATGATGTTTCATTTTTCTTGAATGAATATAATCAATTGAAAAAACGTATACTTTACATATAGTGGGCTAGCATCTTCACATCAACAACTTTTTAAATATTTATGAGTAGGCACTTTCAAATGCAGCATTTGGTTGAGCTTGAGCAAATGGTTCAGGTACAGAGGCTGGTAAAGAGGCATATCTTATTGGCTCAATAATAACCGCATCATCCTTTACCATTGTTTCGTATACGTACCATCCACTGAAAATGGCTCCGACAGCACCAAGAAATAAGGTAGCCATGAATATGGTAGCTCCGACAGTACCTAATGAAAATGCAATATCTTCTTGGTATGCGTAAGTTACGTAAGCTAATAAGAGGGCTGCTAATCCAATAAACCCAGCAGTTTTTGTAGTCATATATTCTTCCATTGAATCCATTTTTGATTTATTGTATTTTATAATAGTGTTTAAAAAAAAATAAATTTTTAAAGTTTCAAATTAAATTTATGAATTCTAATTTATTTATTCCTAATACCCAAAATAAATATTGTGCTACAAGAATTAAATGTGGTGCGTTAACAGTATTCATAGAAGAGGACGATCGACCCAAATTTGTTATGCCAAATTTGCCAAAATTTCCAAAGAAATATTCAAATATACGATATAATAATAGTATAGTAGTAGATTCTAATAAAGATGATATATATAATACATTGCCTAAATTTTCAAAGTCTGATTGTTGGTGGTGTACATTTCCATTTGATACAGTATGTATTTCAATGCCATTTTCAAAAACACCATCAGAGTATTTATTCCATGGAATATTTTGTAGCTGGAATTGTATGAAATCTTATTCAACGAGTCAACGAGATACAGGAGTAGAGAGGAGACATGAACTCATGAATGAAATATTGAAAATAATTTATGGAAAAAGGATAAAAATAATACCTGCACCTAATCGATATAGATTAATAAAATATGGTGGTGATTTACCTATTGAAGCATTTAGAAAAAGTGAAAATATATTAAATTTCTTAACAGATTCAAATTTAAAGGTAACTCCGGTAACATTATATGCATTAAAAACCTTTTCATAAATCAATGATATACTTGTTCAGTAATATTATTATCTTTATCATCAAAAAATGTTGTATCAATGGCTCCAATCATAAACACAACAGTACCTACATTTCCTACATCATATGATAGTGACACAGGATATGGTTTAATATCATTATCTCTTGATAATGTAATGGTAACATTTTTACTATGTTTTATTATTTTATCTAAAGCATTGAAATCTCTTGAGTAAAATGAACCATATGTATATTTTTGAATATATTCAACTTCATTATCTAAAAATGTTCCTTTTCCAATTACGCCATTACCATTTCCTTTCCCTTTCTCCATAGATTGACACCCTACTAGTATATCATTTTTATCTCGAAATATATCAAACACATTATGCACACCACCAAAAGATTTAATTAATTCATGAAAAGTATCACTATTTGTTGTAACTTCTATTTCTTTTGGTAAACTACAAGAATTCCAAGCCTTTTGTCGAAGTTCTAGATTAAGTAAATACTCAGCCTTTTTCCATGGATAATTACCACACGTTTTCCAATATTCTAATTTCAAATAACCCTTGTCATGTGGATCAAAAGTCATTGTAAATTTATCAATCTTTTTAATATCTTTTAGGCATTCATAAAAAAAGTTTTTTGGATTCATAAATAATATCAATTCATCTGGGTGAACAAATTCAGGATTTGTCAATGTTACAAAAACAAATTTATGTTTTCCATGGCGTGATGATATTTCAACAGTGTCTCGTATAAACCTAATTGTTACAATAATGAAACATTTTGATAAAATTTCAAATATTTTTCGAAAACTTTTATAATCATTGGTTGTGTAAAAAGCCGACATTATTTATTTTATTTATAAAGTTATTTTTAAACTATCACTTTCAATATTCTCTTCAAATTCTGGTTCTTGTGATTGTACCTTGACAATTTTTATTTTTAAATCATCACCTTGATCATCTTCATATTGAACTATAAATGGTGTTAAAATTACAGTATACTCTTCATCATTAACGATTGGAACAGTTGATGTAAATTCGAGACAAGGATTAGTAATTTTATATCTCGTACGAATAGCTTCCAATATATTAAACGTTAAATTGTCTTGTGCATCCGTGAATTGAAATGTACCTTCTTCGTTATTGAAGACCATATCCTTTGCTTGTAACAACAAAACTTTATATTTTTGTGAACCAGGTGATTTAATGAAAATACTACCATTACGTTCTTGTAATCCAGAATAGTCGTGAAAATTTTTATATATATGTGGTGGTGTCGTCATTTATAATATAATATTTATATGAATAATAATATTTTTAAAGATTTATTTATAAAATGCATCAAGTAATTTTTCTTTATCTTCATCTGATAATACCTTATCATCTACACTCTTATCTATTGTCAATTTCACACGTTTTTTAGCAGCCTTTGTAGCCTTTACAATTTTATCAGCTTCTTTGGCAGCCTGGAAATAAATACAACAATATTCGGTATTGTCAACTATTGTTTTACTCTTACGTTTCTTTTTTGGTTTAGATGTATTTGACATAATCATTCTATCTTGTGATGGAACTCCTTTTTGAATTAATTCATCAAATAATAGTTTTGTAATAAATGTATGTGCTGGTCTATGTTCACCTGATGGAATGTGATAATAACCAATTGCTTGATGTCGAGTTTGTTTAATAGTTACACCATCTTCATTCATAATATTGAGTCTACTGATTTTAAAAATAGGAAGAACTTTTTTCTCTTTTACTGCGAAACAATAGAATGTTATCGTGGGTTTAGTTTCTAAATTTATATATTTATCCATCAATTCTTGTTCAGTTGGTGTAACTGCTTCAGGGCTTTCAGGAACTGGTTCAGTAATTTCAGGAACTGGTTCGGTAATTTCGATTTTGATTGTTTGTTCGGTTGTTCTCATTTTGATTAAACTAGTGATATTTAGTATAAAAAACATTTTTCTAAGGTTCATTTTTTATTCTCCATTATCACCATTATCACCACTCATCATCATCAATAATAGTACACCAATAACAATACCACCACCTATCATCATTTTCTTTTTTAACGCTGCGGTTTTAGCATCTTTTTTCGCTTTGGCTGCTTTCGGATCAAATACCCCAACGAAAAAATCTCCAACATCATCAACCGTATCACCTGCTGCTCCTATAGGATCATAAAAAGGCTTTAGGATGGGTTTTAGTACTACACCAGCTGCAATAATTATTATAACAATTAAAACTATCTCGACACTACTCATTATATATATAAATATATTGAAGATTATAAATATTTTTTGAAAAAGTTTCAAAAAAGTTTTGAAATAAAAAAAAATGAATAATAGAACTAAAATTAGTCAGATTTTTCAACATAAAAATTATATTAGAAGTGAATCAAAACATGTAGAAAAACCAATAATTATGGGAATAATTAACATAAAGAAAACACCGTTGAAACCTTTGAAACCTTTGAATGATGTTCCAAAAATTTATCAAGAAGAATTTTTATTAAAAAAAACAAAACCAAATAAATAAATAAAATGGAACGATATTGTATAAGATGCTTTGACGACGAGGGGTATTTGAATAAATTTGATTTTTGTGCAAAATGTGAAATAAAGGAAGATGAAACTGAAAAATTTATATATACGAATGAATTATCTTTAAATCAAATATTAGATGTTTATTTATATAAAAATAGATTATATTTTAGAGATCAATACATTCCATATTAGAAATATTTGATATTTTGGTATCATTATAATATTTGAGAAATGATTCAAATGTAAAGAAATTTTTTTTATAATAATGATAATAAATTCTTCTCTTGTTGTATAATGTTTGTTCATTATTAAATATTATATAATCTAAATATCTAGGAATAAACAAGTTAACTGAAACTTTAGACATTAAACAAACATAGATATGTATATTATTTATACAACAATATCTTCGCAATTTTCTATAACATATAAATTTAACATCACTATCTTTATAACAATTTATTACTATTGTATTCAAATTTTCTAAATTTTCTAAATTTTTCAAATCTTTCAAATCTTCTGGTAAATTTATAAAGTGAACGGGTGTATTATGTCCATTATATTTTCCAAAAACGAGATTAAATGACATTTTTTTTTTAATTTTATGTAATTATAAAGAAAGTCTTATATAAAAAAATGACACATTATGAAACCGATAAAACAATTTCTTGTCTAGTCGTTGACAGGAAACGCCATGGAGCTAATTCTAGTATATTTTTTAGCCCAGAAAATAATTTGAAAATATCAAATACAGTCAAAAGTATTGCGTCAAAAAAAATTGGTCAACGAATAGATGTACCTATCGATGAGATTAGAATCATTATGAATAATGAATATAATGTTGACCCAGATAAATCTCTTGATGAAATTAATAGGAGAGTTGTTAATCAAGCATTAGATATAATATATAGGAATTATACATCAAGACATTACAATAAACATGCGGTAAGGAATGATTTACAGACTAGATTATTGAAAGAGCCTCAGAATCAAGTGAATGATTTTGATTTATCTAGTTATTATAATCGAAATAGATTAGCATCATCCAAGAGATCTACGAGAACTGAATCTAGTTCAGCAAATCAATTTTCATTAAGAAGAAACAGGTATGGTTATGAAACATCAAGAGTATTTAGAAGATGATTTTAAAATTTTTTATTATGTTGTTAAATATAAAAAATGAATAAAACAATACTATTCATGATAATAATGCTTTTAATACATCATTACATATTACACATGAACGATACAGATAAAACATTGATAGATAAAATTTTTCAATATGATGATATTGATAATCATGAAACTTGGATACTTTTTTTAGTAGGTATTTTAATTGGAAATTTCATTTCATCCAACTACATTTTATAATCCAATATTTAATGATATAATTGACATCTACATAAGGGACATTTATCGTTGAATTTTTTTAGCTGTGTATAACAATAATTATGAAAAGGATGTAAACAGGGTAAACTATACCTTAAATCAATGAAAGGTATAACATCTTTACAAATTGGGCATATATTTCCTTGTGTAAACCATCGCTCATGGAATAATTCTAAATATAATAAACGTTCTGATTTCTTTTCATCCATTACTATACTGTTATAAAAAAACTTTATTCTTCATATTTAATTAATTCAAATTTATTTCTAGACTCAAATGACTTTATAGCTTCATCACGATCAACTGTTATGAATTCATAATCTGATTTTCTATCATCGAACCATAATGGAATTACCATAACAACAGTTTTATTCAAATTTAAAGCTAATAAAACTTCTCCCATTATTTTTACACAACTCATATATCCTTGTAATACATATAGTACATCACATTTCATCAAAGCTTCAAAATTCTTTATAAGTGGTCGTGTAGAAAACATTGTTGAAAAGGTGACTAAATCTATATGTTCAGTGACATCTCTCATAGGTGGAATACTGGATAAAATATTAATATTTATATCATCATCTAATATTTTATAAATTTCCATTATCATATCATGGGAATCTTGATATACTGTGATATTTGCTCCTGTGATATATGCGTTAATCATTTTAAATTAATTATTAATTTTAAATTAATTATTTTAAATTTTCATCATTTATTAAATAGATATTTAAATGTGACATTAAAATCACTACCATCTAAAAAAATTACAGTTATATCTTCTTCCTTTAGCATTTGAAACACAATTTTAAAATCCCATTTATGATGTTGAAAATCAGGAAGTTCTGGTGATACTAATGTTCGAATACCACTTCTTATAATAGCTCGGCAACAATCAACACAAGGAAACCAATTAACATATGCTGTTGCATTATATAATGATACACCAGCAAAAGCTGCTTCATATATTGCACTACGTTCAGCATGTTCAATCCATTTATATTTTAATGGTTTTTCTAATCTCTCCTTCGTAACAAGACCCATCATTCCATTATATCCTCTCAGTACGGTATCATCAATAGTTACTATAATGCATCCAACCTTTGTAGTATCTTGACTTTCTTTAGAAATAATATTACATTCTTCCATATACTTTTCGTGTTTACTCATCTCGTGTTTACTCATTATATCAATGCCAATACCAAATCTAACTTTAGAATGGGGAAATTGGAGAAATAATCGAACTGTACCACCTCCTATTTATACAAATTTTGTAAGAGAATCTTCAAATAATTTTACAAGTTTTTTTTCAAATGATGGTTTCATGAATCCTTATATTACTGATTCAAATGGTGATGTCGTAGATATAAAATGGATTTCAGAAAAAAATAAAGGTGATAGTATTGGTAGATAATAATATTATATTTTTTTATTGATTAATTTCGGTAGATTAGTTTCAAGGTATAAACGTTGCATTGTAATATAATCAAATTTACAGTTATGATTTGACTTACATTTATTACAATATATTCCACCACATTTGCATTTACCAGTAATTTTTTTTATTAATGACAATTTAACACAACAATATAAACAACTCATTTTATCTTTATAAAAATAAAAAATATTTTTTATTTATCCATATTATATCATATCGTATTATATATTATAATGTCGGCATCTTTATTATTATTCACTACAATTATATTATTATTGAAATTTTCGAGTAATTCACCATCATCTTCAACAACAATTGATAGATTAAAAAAAAAGGTTCAACCAATTATTCCTCCATCAGAATTTAAACGAATTAATGTATATGATATAAGATCGAATTTCACTCAAAAAGTTGCATATACTACAAAGAAACAAAATATTTATTTATGCACAAGATCAAAAGATGGTAAAATAGAAGATGATGATGTATTAACATATGTATTATTACACGAGTACTCACATGCATTATGTAATGATTGTCATATGCATGATACATTATTTGATCATACATTTGAAAAATTATTAATTCAAGCTAGAAATCATGGAATTAGTTTTAGAAATAAAAAAACAGTATGTGGAAAATGTACTGCTGGGAATTGTAATTAAATTAATTTTGGATCTTTCGGATCTTTAATTATATATACATATGTTCCTGGAGGTTTAGGTTTTTTAGATTCCTCAGGAGTTTCATAATGATCAGAAAACCATCCAGGTAGTCCTACATCCATACGCGTTATTGTATTACGATATGTTCTGACATGTTTTGGTAATTCATTTTCATTTTTTTTATTCATTATATATATTAGGATATTTATTATTTTTTTTTAAATATTTTATTAAATTTCCAACATACTCATATCTGTAATATCTACATGATGTAATAAACCACCTTCTTTGTTATCTTTACTTTCATAATAGAACGGATCATCACTATCAAATTTAATAAATGAATTATATTTTTCTGAAACATTATCTAATAATACATTAGGTACAAACTCTACTGCTGTTACTACGGAACATTCTGAATGTTGAGAATGTTGAGAATGGTCTGAATGTTGAGAATGTTGAGAAGATTCCGAAGATTCCGAAGATTCTGATTCTTCCGAATGTTCCGAATGTTCCGAATGTTCCGAATGTTCCGAATGTTCCGAAGATGTATCATCAACATCATATTTTTCTACAAAATCTTTGAGAGAAATTCTCCAAGCATGTAATCTTTTATTTGTAGTCTTTGTCAAAAATGAGAAACAATTAATATTAAAATCAACAATTTTGATAACAGTATGTTCTGTAATGACACGAGATTTAATATCATCACAATGTAATATTTTAGATTGTAATCCAAATGCTATATAATTGCGATAATTTTCCATTTGTGAATACTTGTGTTCAAGATGCATTATTTTCTCAGTCAATTGTTCCAACATTAAAGAATTCATAAATTCATATCTACATTCACGATTTTTTTCAATTTGATTACGCATTATTGTCAATAAAGTATCCAATTCAGCTACATGATATTGAACTGATCCCCAAACTTTACTCATTAATTTTGAATCATAAATTAAAGGTTCCCTACATGTTGGACAATTAAAATGTATTTTATACCAGTGTATAATACAATCTTCACAAAAGATATGTCCACAATGTGTTTTATATTTTGTTAATGGTTTTTCATCATCAATACAAATGATACAAGTTTTAGAGGATGATACATTTTCTCCAAATTTATATGATTTAAATTCTGACATAATTTTTTCAATTTCATGTTTCGTGTACATTTTATTGTGAAACAATTTTTTATTTTTTTAATTTTTTTTTTAATAAATTTATTGACCTTTATTTAAACGTCTAGCCCAATAAAATATAGTTTTTAAATGACCCCAGAATATTTTCTGATCACCATCATCTAATACTTCTAACCATTCATTCATATTTAACGAATTCATAAATTCATCATTAGTGTTTTGAAAGAATGCTGCATCTCTATCCAATATCATTTGATATTTAAAGTGACGTGATGAACAATTATTGCATATTTCTTCAATCATTTTATCCTTCATTGTTCTCCAAGCAAGATTGAAATCATTTATATTCATTAAAACATGCTTAGGAAGACCAAACACATGAGAAGCATCAATAAGATCATCAACAGCTTTACATAATTTTCCTCTCCAAGCATGGGCCATTTTTTCTTTCATATTCGAAGTCATTTTTTATAATTTTTTATCTATTATTTTTTTTTAAGTTTATATATTAAATATAAATGGTACAATATCTCCAAACATTGATATCAATAATGATTTATTATTGAAATATACATCCATGCATGAAACTGTTTGTAAATATATAGGTACTTGTGTAAATAATTTAATATTGTGTGACATATCTATTGCAATAGTCATCATTGTTTCATTATCAAGAGGTTTATATTCAATAGATATTTTTACTTGGGAGCATCGCAATAAATGACAAGTAGATATATTTTTTTTCATAAAGAATAAACAATTTTTACAATTTTCAATAAATGTTGAACTAATTATGGAATCAATATGAAACACGCAATTATTGCAATCCAAGAAATGATATCCAACATGATCGTTTATATATAAATTAGTATTTGATAGATCCTGTATAATTTTTTTTTTACGATAAATATTCATCATCTTAGAATCTTATTATTAATATTATAAAAAAATAAAATATAAAGATGACAATTTCTCCACCACCCTAACTGCTTAAAACTTTAGTAATCTCTAAATATCCAATCAATACAATCTAAACTACATAAAAATTTAACAACCTCTAAATGTCCATTCTCGGAAGCATGTATAATAGACCAATTATTATCTACTGAAGGATCAACACAATCCAAACTACATAAAAATTTAACAGTTTCTAAATGTCCATGAAAGGAAGCCCATCTAATAGCCCAATTATCCATATCTGAAGGGTCAACACAATCAAAACCACATAAAAATTTAACAACTTCCAAATGTCCTATATTTTCAAGAAGTGAATGTTTATCAACTAATTTCTTAGCTATATATCTATTATTATGAATTATACAAGTATCTAAATCAGTATGAAAAAAAATTAAATCAATTAATTCATTTGCAATCATTTTTTTATCTATTCTTCAAAAGCAAAGATGATCAACACTATTTAAACACTTTTTAAAAATTTAACAACCTCTAAATATCCATTATCAGAAGCCCATCCAACAGCATAATTCAACACAATCCAAACCACATAAAAATTTAACAATCTCCAAATGTCCATTATTAGAAGCCATTTTAACAGCACAATTATCATCAGCCGAAGGATCCACACAATCCAAACTACATAAAAATTTAACAATTTCCAAATGTCCATTATTGGAAGCCATTTTAACAGCACCATTACCATTAGCTGAAGGGTCCACACAATCTAAAATACATAAAAATTTAACAACTTCCAAATATCCATTAGAAGAAGCCAATTTAACAGCCCAATTTTTATCAGCCGAAGGGTCAACACAATCAAAACTACATAAAAATTTAACAATTTCCAAATGTCCATTACAGGAAGCCCATTGAACAGCATAATTATCATCATCTGAAGGGTCAACACAATCCAAACTGCATAAAAATTTAACAACTGTTAAATTATTAGATTCTATATAATTATAGAATGATGAATATTCATCAACGAATAATTTATTAGCTATATATTTATTATTATGAATTATACAAGTATCTAAATCAGTATGAAAAAAAATTAAATCTATTAATTCATTTGCAATCATTTTTTTTATCTATTCTTCAAAAGCAAAGATGATCAACACTATTTAAACACTTTTTAAAAATTTAACAACATCTAAATTTCCATAACTGGAAGCCATTTTAATAGCATAATTATTATTATCTGAAGGATCAACACAATCCAAACTACATAAAAATTTAACAACTTCCAAATATCCATTCGCGGAAGCATATATAACAGCCCGATTATGACCAGCCGAAGGGTCAACACAATCCAAACTGCATAAAAATTTAACAACTGTTAAATTATTAGATTCTATATAATTATAGAATGATGAATATTCATCAACGAATAATT
>JANZQE010000146.1:0-11276 GCA_038040705.1 Clostridium sp.
TTTTTTTAAATTTAATATCTCATTGACTGTATGTGATAATTATATTAGAATTACTTATGACAATATGTAACTTATGTTACCAAATTGAAAATTAAAGGGTGATTTTATGAATAATTTAGTTGAACATCTAAAGCATTGCATTTTATTTAAAAACTTAACTCCTGAGGAATTAAAAAATTTATTAACGAATATAAACTACTCCATCTACGATAATTGTAAAAACTGTGACGAATGCCGTGGCTGTATAATTGCACTAGAGGGTGATATTTGTAACTCTTTAGGAATTGTAATTCGTGGCGAACTAGAAGTACAAAAACATTACGCTAGCGGGAAAGTTGTTACACTTGCCAAATTAAATAAGGGTAAGACCTTTGGTGAAGCAATAGCTTTTTCAGAAACAAATCTGTACCCAGCTACTATAGTAAAATCTAAAGGTTCAATTATCCTTTATATTTCAAAAAAAGATATTTTAGCTATGTGTAGTGCTTATCCTAAAGTATTAAATAATTTCATGCAACTTCTATCAAGTAAAATACTTTTACTTAATAGCAAAATCAAAGAACTCTCTTTTGAAACCTTAAGACAAAAAATATCTAATTACTTGCTAACCCAGTATGAAATTCAAAAAACCTTATCCCTTGT
Source organism: Clostridium sp. (assembly GCA_038040705.1). GTDB lineage: Bacteria > Bacillota > Clostridia > Clostridiales > Clostridiaceae > Clostridium_AD. The sequence continues at coordinate 643 of JANZQE010000146.1, forward strand.
GCTTCCTTTATCTAGAAAAGATCTCGCAGAGCACCTAGGAGTTCAAAGACCATCTCTTTCAAGAGAATTTGTAAATATGAAAGATGACGGATTAATAGATTTCAATAAAAGTTTAGTCCAAATAAAAGATTTAGAGGGCATTGAAGACATACTCATATAGAGTAATCTTTTGATATGTTGGGATTTTCTTTTAATAAATATTGAATTTTACTTGATAATTATTATCCGTTGTTGTATACTTTCTATTGTAAGGATTCTAAACTTCCTACAAACTTAATAAGTTATATTACTTAATATAAAAAATACGAGAGGAAAAACAATTAATAATTGTTTTCTACTCCAGACGACTACAAGGGGGAAATAAAAATGAAAAAATTTGTTTGTACAGTATGTGGATATATACATGAGGGAGACTTCGCACCTGACGTGTGCCCAGTTTGTGGTGCAAAATCCGATAAATTCATAGAAAAAGCTGATGATGATATGTCATGGGCAGATGAACATAAAATTGGAGTTGCTAAAGAAGTTGACGCCGAGGTTTTAGAAGGATTAAAAGCTAATTTTGTTGGAGAATGTACTGAAGTTGGTATGTACTTAGCAATGAGTCGCCAAGCTGATAGAGAAGGTTTTCCTGAAATAGGAGCAGCTTATAAGAGAATAGCTTTCGAAGAAGCTGACCACGCTGCAAAATTCGCTGAATTACTTGGAGATGTAGTAACAGCAGATACAAAGAAAAATCTTGAAATGAGAGTTGCGGCTGAACATGGCGCTTGCCAAGGTAAAAAAGATTTAGCTACTTTAGCTAAAAAACTTAACTATGATGCAATTCATGATACAGTACATGAAATGTGTAAAGACGAAGCTCGTCATGGCGCTGCATTTAAGGGTTTGCTTAATAGATATTTTAATTAAAATTGAATTAAGTAGAAAAAGCAACTTACAGATAATTTCTGTAAGTTGCTGTTAAGTTTTCTTAGGTAAATTATAAAATTTATCTATTTAGTTCCAAATAATCTGTCTCCTGCATCACCGAGACCTGGTACAATATATCCTTTTTCATTTAATCTTTCATCAATTGAAGCTACGAATATATCCACATCTGGATGCGCCTCTGTAATAGCCTTAATTCCCTCTGGCGCAGCTATAAGTCCCATAATTTTTATGTTTTTTGCTCCTCTTTTCTTAAGAGCTGAAATTGCATCTATTGCAGAACCCCCTGTAGCAATCATAGGATCCGTTATAATTACATCTCTTTCGTTAATGTCCTGAGGTAATTTACAAAAATATTCAACCGGCTGAAGTGTTTCCTCATTTCTATACATGCCTATATGTCCCACCTTAGCTGCTGGTATAAGTTTTAGCATACCATCAACCATTCCAAGTCCCGCTCTAAGTATTGGAACTATAGCCATTTTCTTTCCAGCTAAAACTTTACATTTAGTAGCACAAACAGGGGTTTTGATTTCGACCTCCTGCGTTTGAATATCACGTGTAACTTCGTAAGCCATTAGCATTGCAACTTCCCCTACTAACTCTCTAAAATCCTTTGAACCTGTATTTTCGTCTCTTATGAATGATAATTTATGTTGTATAAGCGGGTGTGTAATTTGTGTTACTTTACTCATATGTATTTCCTCCAATTATTTTATTTTTATTTTCTGATGTGTATGTTTTAATTTATTTAGTGTAGCTTTTCTCGATTTCTGTAATTTTGTCGATCCTTTTTTGATGCCTGTCTCCTTGAAACTCAGCATTAATAAAAGTATCTACTATATCCAGTGCTAACCCCGTTCCAATGACACGCTCTCCCATTGTCAGTATGTTAGCGTTATTATGTTCCCTTGCAGCATGAGCGCTAAAAGTATCATTACATAGCGCAGCCCTTATTCCAGGGACTTTATTAGCAGCGATGCCTATTCCTATACCTGTTCCACATATAAGAATACCTAGTTCAAAATTATTTGCCACCACTTCGCTTGCAACTTTTAATGCATAATCTGGATAATCACAAGATTCCTCAGTATAAGTTCCAAAATCTTTTACCTGAATGTTCTTACTCTCTAGATACATAATTATGTCTTTCTTCAACTTTAATCCACCATGGTCACTACCTAATGCTATCTTCACTATAAAACGCCTCCCAAATATATTTCCTTGTATATAAATATTTTATTACAAAAAAAGAAGACAATGGAATTTAAATTAATCATTTAAATGCCCTCATCTTCCTTGTATTGTGAGATAATACGAATAAATCGTTATTTGATCTTTCAAATTTTTTTAAATAATGTGAAATATTCTTAATATACAATATATCCATAATCATCCTCCTTGTATTACTCTTAATAGAAATCAATTATGAATTGTTTTCTACCTATACATTAGTTATATCAAAACCTGCGGATTTCTTAAGCCTATTCATTATAGCAACTCCTATACCCTTTTCCTCAAAGGCTTCTGATAGTATCAAATCTACATCTGTATCATCAAATCCTCTTAAAACTTCAAAAAGATTTCTGCCCACATTATCAAGATATTTTCTACTACCTAAAGAAACAACCATTCCATAAGGATATTTATCTTTAGTTTCATCCGTTGCCATAATACCTATTTTTTTGTTGCCCCTACTATTCTGCGCTATTTCATTGATTTTTGCAATAGTTTTTTCTAAATTTCCACATATAATTTTCACTGGAGCTTTTGGTGCATAATGCCTATACTTCATTCCAGGCGCTTTAGGAACAAAATCGCTCTCTGGTTTAGACATTATATTTTTATCAATATATATTTTATTGTCTATTTCTCTTAGCATTTCAATAGTTATAGCTCCTGGCCTTAATATGCATAGTGGAGTACAAGTGCAATCAACTATTGTAGACTCAATTCCTACCTCACTCCTATTACCGCCTAGAATATACTCTATCTTGCCACTTAAATCCTCAATACAACTTTTTACATCAGTCGGACTAGGTTTACCAGATATATTCGCCGAAGGCGCTGCAATTGGGGTTCCCGCCGCTTCAATAAGTTTTTTCGCAATGATACTAGAAGGCATGCGTATACCTACAGTGTGGAGCCCCGCGCTTGTAGTTTCAGGAATTAAATCAGACTTATTAAAAATAAGCGTTATTGGTCCAGGCCAGTATCTATCCATAATTTGCTTCGCCAAATGAGGTATTTCTTTAACTAATGGCCCTATATTAAAATCAGCCACATGAACAATAAGAGGATTATCCTGGGGCCTTCCTTTAGCCTTAAAAATCTTTTCTACAGCTATTTTATCTAAAGCATTGGCCCCAAGACCATAAACCGTCTCAGTAGGAAAAGCGACTAACCCACCTTCAGTAATAACTCGTCCTGCCTCATTAATTATATTTTGTTCAATATTCTTTTCATCTAAAATTACAATCTTTGTATTCATCCTCACACCTCTTAATTATATTGCATTAGTCATTATTAACCCTAGTATTATACCTAATAGTATACCCAATGTACTTGTGGTACCTGCCCAAAGTTTTTTAGATTGTGGAATCATCTCGCCATAAATTACATACAACATAACCCCAGACGCAAATGCTAAAGCGTTTCCTAAAATTACTGTAGATATACTTCCAATATAAATTCCAAGCCAAGCACCAATTGCAGTTGGAAGAGCAGTTAAAAAAGCATAAAATAATATTTTTCTATTCTTCACCCCTGAAAGCATGAGAGGCGCCGCAACTGCTAATCCTTCAGGTACGTCATGTATTGCAATTATTATACTCATTTTAAGACCTAAACTTTCTCCATTAACAAATCCGAATCCCATTATGAGCCCTTCTGGAAAATTATGTAGCATTATTCCTATAGCAACCATAAATGCAACCTTTGTATACTCAGAATTTACATCATTGTTTAAACTACTTATTTTATCTATTATAACAACAATAACAATTCCTAAAACTAAAAAAAATAAAGTTCTTAAAAATCCTGTTTTGTCTGTTGCTTCTGGAATGAGTTCAAAAACTACTATAGAAAGCATAAGCCCTGATGCAAATCCTATAATGTTTCCTAATAATTTTCGCGAAGGTTTATTCATAACTACGCCTAAAAACGCGCCTAACATTGTTCCTATGAGTGCTATTACCCCAGTGAATATAATTATTAAAATAATTGTACTTTTCAAATTCTTCCCCCCACTTCTATATGAAAATAAGTATAGAAGCTTTTAGGCACTATACTCATCTCTCTATATATATTAATCTTATTTATATCAGTGGGGGTTTATGCTGTATTCTCTATATTCTTTGATTTTCTCTATAGCATCATCAGAAAATAATGCTCCAACACATGATTTATATATATCATCTAATAAATTATATTTTCTAAATCCACCTTTACTAATAGTAATATAAAAATATTCTTGTTCGGGGTCTGAAATTTTAATTTTATTATACATTTGAGCCACGTAAGGATATTTCCGTAAAAATTTAATATCTATGGGGCTAATCCTTTTATTTCTAAATCTTGATTTTGTTATTATAATAATTTGCAAATCCACACCATTATTTATGGTATGAACTACCGCAACTTTATTACATATAATAATAAACTTAATTTTTGATATTCCACACCATATACTTATTTTGTAGCCCTCTAATTTAAAATCTATAAATTCTTCATTAAACCTTAAAAGTAAAACTAGTGTAATCATAATTTCGATACTAATTAAATATATCACAAAGAAAATATTAATAATCTTTGATATTATTAATATGACCGGTAATAAAACAAAAATAAAGCACATTGATAGCATAAAACGTTTATAAGTTTTCCTTTGCTTTCTAATGGCTTTATTTATATTCATAACTTCACCCTTCATTTATATTAATGCATATTTATATATTGACTATTAATCATTATTACCCATAGATTGCATCTTCGCTGCTTGGTCAGCAGTTATTAATGTATTTAGCATTTCATCTATATCTCCATCAAGAAAATCCTCTAACCTATATAGGGTTAGTCCTATCCTATGGTCTGTTACTCTTCCTTGAGGATAGTTATAAGTTCTTATTCTCTCACTTCTATCTCCTGTACCTACTTGACTCTTTCTGTCTTCGGCTATTCCTGCAGATCTTTCAGCCTCAGCCTTATTAAACAATCTAGATTTTAGTATGATCAAAGCCTTCGCCTTATTCTTTAACTGAGATTTTTCATCCTGGCAAGAAACTACAATCCCTGTAGGTAAATGTGTCATTCTAACAGCAGAATCCGTTGTGTTAACACACTGACCTCCATTTCCAGATGCTCTAAATACATCTATTTTTAGATCAATAGCATTAACTTCAATGTCCACGTCATCAACCTCTGGTAAAACAGCTACCGTAGCAGTCGAGGTATGGATTCTCCCACTTGACTCCGTGTCTGGAACCCTTTGGACTCTATGAACTCCGCTTTCATATTTAAATTTACTATAGGTAGATTCGCCTCTTATCATAAATACTATTTCTTTGAATCCGCCTATGTCAGTTTCATTAGCACTCATTACTTCAACTTTCCAATTATTACGTTCTGCATATCTTGTGTACATCCTAAATAGATTTGCTGCAAAAAGTGCTGCTTCATCTCCACCTGCACCTCCTCTAATTTCCACAAATACATTTCTTGCATCATTTGGGTCCTTAGGCAAAAGTAAAATTCGAATTTCTTCTTCTACAGCTTCTTTGATTTCATTTAACTCTTTAATTTCAGATTGAATCATATCTTTCATTTCTCTATCAGTTTCTTCTCTAAGCATTTCTTTATTTGAATCTATATCTTCTTTAGCTTTTTTATATATTCTATATTTCATAACAAGTATTTCTACTTCTGCCTGCTCTTTAATTAGTTTTTGCCATTCCTTTTGATTAGCAATAACTAAAGGGTCACTAATTTTCATATTAAGTTCGTCATATTTGTTTTCTGTAAACTCTAGTCTATCTAACATTTTATCACTCCGTATATATATTTTCACATTATCTATTTTATCACATTTATTAGCAATATACAAGTTCCAATTAAATTGTCTTAATCCTCCAAAGCGCCTTATTCAGGTAAAGTTGCACTAACAACTCTATCATTTCCCGATAAATCTTTGATACATTCTACTTCCTTAAATCCTGACTTTAAAAGTATTCCCATAACCTGCTCCTTTTGATCATATCCTATTTCAAAAGCTAAAAGTCCACCTTTTTCTAAGACCTGTAAACTTTGCTTTGTAATCCTTCTGTAAAAATCCAAACCGTCTTCCCCACCACTAAGGGCTAAATACGGTTCATAATCCTTTACATCCTCCATAAGAGTGGGTATAATCTCATCCCTTATGTAAGGAGGATTAGATACTACAACTTGGAACTTCTTATTTTCATCGATAGCCACTTGCAATAAATCACTAAACTCCGCGTGGACTCTTTTAGACAAGTCAAATCTTTCTATATTTGATTTTGAAAGAGCTACCGCTTCCGGCGATATATCATACAGCGTCACCTTAGCTTCTTTGACAAATTCAGCTATAGCTATACCAATAGCACCACTTCCGCTACAAACATCGCAAACCTCAGTATAACCCCTCTTATTTATGTGTTCAATAACACCTTCAACTAAAATTTCTGTATCAGGTCTTGGTATTAAAACTCCGGGCCTTACTATGAAATTCATACCCATAAATTCGCAATCCCCAATAATATATTTTACAGGCATCTTATTTTTTCTTAGATCAATTAACCGTATAAATTCATTTTCCTGCTCTGGGTTAAGATCAAAACTTCTATTAATCATTATGAATAATTTATCTACATTTAAAACCTTAGTAAGTAAAAGCTGCGAATCTAATATATAGCTTTCAATCCCAACTTTTTTTAAAATTCCATAGGATTTAATGAGTATTTCTCCTATATTCATTATACTTCAATGCCTTCAGCTGCTTTAAGAGCTTTTATTGCCACCTCAAGTTGTGACAAATCCGGTTCTCTTGTAGTTAGATTTTGTAATTTGAGCCCTGGGTAGGAAAGGATTCTTGATAAACTTCCACTGCTTTTTCCCATCCATTTAATAATTTCATAACTTACTCCTGAAATCACAGGAAGAAGCACAATTCTATATACTATTCTCTCTCCAATTGAATTCCAACCAGTTAAAGAAAACACTATTATACTAACTATCATTACTAAAAATAAGAAATTCGTACCGCATCTTGGATGCAACCTTCCAAATTTAGCTGCGTTCTCTGGTGTTAGTTCTATATCACTTTCATAACAAAATATAGTTTTATGTTCAGCACCATGATACTCATAAACCCTTTTAATATCTTCCATTTTACCTATCAAATACACATATAAGAGGAATATCGAAACCCTAATAAGTCCTTCCACAATGTTCATAACCATTACACTTGCACCCATCTTGCTGAAAAAACTAGCTACAAGAGTCGGCAAAATAAAAAATAATCCTATTGATATAACAAGTGAAAGAACAAGAGATATTCCCATAATCACATCATTGCTCTTTTCTTTAAATATCTTTTTAATCCATATATCTAATTTAGAAGGCACTTCATCCTCCTCAAAAAAAGAGGCTGAATAATTTAAAGTTTTTACGCCTATAATTAATGATTCAATTAGTGAAATGAAACCCCTTATTATTGGAAGTCCCAAAACTTTATTCTTTTTAGTAACAGACGTATAGGCCTTTTTTTCCACTACAATTTCTCCATCTATCGTTCTCACCGCAGTGGCAATGCCATTAACCCCTCTCATCATAACTCCTTCAATAACTGCCTGACCTCCAACATTTACATTTCTAGCCATAATTACACCCCTTCCCTAGGAACAATGTGACACTTTCTACATCTTGCTTCATAGGATTCTGTAGCCCCAATTAACACAATCGGATCCTCGTACTTAGCCGGCTTCCCATTAATTAAACGCTGAGTTCTAGTAGCAGGATTACCACACACTACACAAATAGCTTGGATTTTGTCAACAAATTCCGCTATGGCTAATAGTGTTGGGATAGGTCCAAAAGGTACTCCCCTAAAATCGGTATCAAGTCCTGCACAGATAACTCTTTTATTATTATCAGCCAAGGTAGTAATTATATCGACTATGCCTTCATCAAAAAATTGCACTTCATCAATAGCTACAACTTGTGTATCCGCTTCTAAAATATTTAATATCTCTGAGCTATCTTTAACTGGGACCGCCTCTACCTTACCTCCGCAGTGAGAAACCACATCTTCCTTGCTATATCTATTATCAATTTCCGGTTTAAAAACTTGTACTTTTTGCTTTGCAATTTTAGTTCTTCTTATCCTGCGTATTAACTCTTCAGACTTTCCACTGTACATAGGTCCTACAATAACTTCCAACCAACCATGATCTTTGGGTCCGTACATAATCTTACCTCCAATTTATTAATCCATGTTTAATTCGCCACATATTTTATTAACTCTACAAAACACGAACATATACATTTTATCAAATATATATAATTTATTAAAGTAAAAATTAATTTTATTCTTGTTGACTTAATTATCGATTTTATGATAAAATTGAATAGTTGACAATACGGGTATATATTTATTTTTTAAAAGAGGTGAAAAATATGCAAGAAGGAATACATCCAGAATACACTCATGAAACAGTTGTTAAATGCGCATGTGGAAACACTTTTACTACAGGATCTACTAAAGATGAACTTAAAGTAGACGTATGTTCCAACTGCCATCCATTCTACACTGGAAAGCAAAAGAATATCGATGCTGGTGGAAGAGTTGACAGATTCATGAAAAAATTCAACCTAAAAAGTGATGATGTAGAATAGAATAATATATTAATGGAAAAGATTTAATTATCTTTTCCATTTTTTTATTTTAAAACAATTTTCAAATACCATCAAAATAATTAATAATGTGTAATTTACATTATTTTATCTAGCTAATACTTCAAAATTCTTATTTATCATTTCAATAAATTCTTTATTACTTTTAGTTGTAGCTAATAAATTTAGAAGTTTTTCCGTTACGCCCATAGCATTACCTTCTCTATACATGATCTTTCTTAAATTGTATATTGTTTCCATTTCAATTTTAGTAAGCAATAGATCTTCTCTCCTTGTTCCTGATTTATAAATATCAACAGCTGGGAATATTCTTTTTTCTTGTAGTTTTCTGTCTAAGTGAACTTCCATGTTGCCTGTACCCTTAAATTCTTCAAAAATCATATCATCCATTCTACTTCCCGTATCTACCAAAGCAGTCGCAAGTATTGTTAAACTTCCACCTTCTTCAATATTTCTAGCAGCTCCAAAAAATTTCTTTGGCATTAAAATCGCACTAGGATCGAGTCCACCGGATAGTGTTCTTCCTGAAGGTGTTACCGTTAAATTATAAGCTCTAGAAAGTCTAGTTAAACTATCTAATAGAATAATTACATCCTGACCTTGTTCAACCATTCTTTTAGCTCTTTCAAGTACCATATAAGCTACTTTTGTATGATGATCTGGTTCTTCATCAAAAGTTGAATAGATAACTTCGCCTTTGATAGATCTTTGCATATCAGTAACTTCTTCTGGTCTCTCATCTATTAACACAACAATTAATTTTACTTCTGGGTGATTTATAGAGATACTATTAGCGATTTTTTTAAGAAGTGTTGTTTTTCCTGCCTTGGGCGGTGCCACAATTATGCCTCTTTGACCTTTACCTATAGGTGAAATAATGTCCATAATTCTTGTAGACAAATCACCGGGACCAGTTTCTAGTGCCAATCTTTGAGTTGGGTAAATAGGCGTTAGCTTTTCAAAAGGCCTTCTACCAACAGCTCTTTCTGGATTTTCACCATTTACTGCCTGTACATACAATAAGGCTTTGAATTTTTCGCCTTCCTTAGGTGTTCTAACTTTACCTTCTACTTCATCTCCTGTTTGTAAATTAAATCTTCTAATTTGAGACGGAGAAACATAAATATCATCCTGACCTGATAAATAATTATTTCCTCTTAAAAAACCATAACTATTATTTTCAATTATTTCTAGAACTCCTCTTGCCGCTCCTGATTCATTTATCATTTCTTGCAGTTTCTCTTTTTTATTTTCATTTTGATTCTTAAAACCAGTATCTACGTCTGCACTAGGAGTTTTCACTTTTTGAATTTCTTCTTTTTGAATTGATTTATTTGGAATTTGTTCTTCTGAATTTTCTATGGTATTAGTTTGGACTGTAGAAGTGATTTTAGGGCTTATTTTTTCTCTTAGAAGAACTCCATCCCTTTGCAATGATATGGGAGTTATCTTCTTTATTTCCTGAATTAACTCACTTTTTTTAAGCTTAGAAATATTTTTAACGCCAAGCTCTTTACAATGTTCTCGCAGCTCAACTACTGTCATGGTATCAACATCTTTATTTATCAAAAATCTGCACCTCCGAAGGGTATTTTATATAATATCTATTTAATAAATATCATGGGAATTTAAAAACGTATTTACTATCCAATGAATTTTTTTGAAATGATATACTATTTTAATTATATCCTATTTCATAATTTTAATCCACTATATCAAAAATACACATAAACCCTGTAGGGTTTGTGTGTATCAAAGGATTACCGGCTATTTAT
>JANZQE010000147.1:0-4578 GCA_038040705.1 Clostridium sp.
TCAGCTATATATAAATAATCTGTTTCAGCAAACATAGTTGATAATTTAGCAATAATTGCCTCTTCATCTATAACCCAAATAATTTGAGATACACCATCTTCTGATTTAAAATCATATACTGGAGTTTTTGTTTCTGTCCAATTTTTTACTATAGCATCAATTTCATCTTTATGTCTATATGTCAAGAATATTGGGCCAGTATTAGCATTTGTATAATCAACATGATTGAATCTATCAAGCTCTTTATCTGCTCTTGTTAATTCATGTTTTTTAATTACATTATTTATATAATCATCAATAGAAGCACAAGCAACTATTCCAGTTTGGGATCTTCCATTCATTATTTGTCTGTAAATATACAAACAAGGTTTTTCATCTTGCATATATACTTTATCATTAATCATTTTTTCAAGATTCTCACTAGCTTTAAGATAAACCTCTTCACTGTGGGTATCTATTCCAGGTTCCAAATCTACTTCAGGTTTATCAACATGTAAAAATGAGTGTGGTTTTCCTTTTACCATTTCTCTTGCTTCTTCACTATTCATAACATCATAAGGAAGAGCCGATACTTTCTCTACGAGATCTACCTGTGGTCTGAATGTTTTAAAAGGTCTTACTACTGCCATTGTTATTCCTCCCTCAATATAATAATTTTATTTAAAAAAATCGTAAATAATGCCTGATATTTCAGCACCTATTCTAGTTTGAGCTTCTTTCGTTGCTGCACCAATATGTGGAGTTACAGAGACTTTTGGGTGATTAACTAAAGCCTCATTTTTAGTTGGTTCTTCAACAAATACATCTACCCCAGCTCCTGCTAATTTTCCATTATCTAAAGCTTCTACTAACGCAACTTCATCAACTACTCCACCTCTAGCACAATTTATAAGGATTGCTCCATCTTTCATCATAGCTAGCTGTTCTTTTCCTATAGTAGCTCCTTTTTCTTTAAAAAATGGTATGTGTAATGACACATAATCTGATTTCTTTAACACATCATTTAATTCAAAGAATTCATATTCATCACAATCCTTAGCTTTTCCTATTATATCTGTATATATAACTGTCATTCCAAGTGCAGATGCTTTTTTAGCAAGTTCTCTTGATATTCTTCCGAATCCAATTAAGCCTAAAGTCTTTCCTGCAATTTCTACACCTTCATATTTTTTCTTATCCCATTTACCTTGTCTCATAGATACATTTGAAATATTAATAAATCTTGATACTGCAAACATGTGAGCAATTGCAAGCTCAGCTACAGATGCGCTACTGGCATTTGGAGTATTAGAAACTTTTATTCCTTTTTCCATAGCATATGCTACATCAATATTATCAACTCCAACTCCACCACGGATTATAAGTTTTAATCTTCCATTCTCAGCTGCTTTATCAATTATAGGTTGTCTAATCTTCGTAGCAGATCTAACTACAACTACATCAAATTCTTGTAACATTTCACCCAAAACTTCAGGCTCATAAAACTTCTCAACAACTTCATAATCTTTAGATCTTAAATCTTCTATAGCATTTTTCTCCATACCATCAGTAACTAATATTCTCATCATTATATTCCTCCTCTTTATGTAAAAACAACATACTTTATAACAATTAAGACGTCTAGCCCACAATTCTATTTTAGTAGAATTAAAACTAATTATAATATTTGAATTTCTTGTAAAAGCTAAATTAAGAATGAAAAATTACGATATAATTTTTCATTCTTAATTTTAAATTTTAATTATTTAAGTCCTAAAATTCCATTAATTATTACAAGTAGCTCTTCTACTTCTTTTGTTGTAGTTTCAGCCATATGTGCTATCCTAAAAGTCTTATCTTTTAATTTTCCATAACCATTAGATATCATAAAGCCTTTTTCACCTAATTTTTTATTTAAGTCAGAAACATCAATGTCTCTTGTATTTTTAATGTTAGTTAATGTGTTTGATAAGAAATTCGGATTCGGGAATACTTCAAAGTATTTTCTAGCCCATGCTCTAACAAGCTCAGCACCACCAATATGTCTAGCATACCTATTATCTAATCCTTCTTCTACAATTTTATCTAATTGATAATCTAGAGCAAACATATGTGCAAGTGATGGTGTAGAAGGATATTGATAATCTTTCTTTTGTACATAATCATATAGTCCTAGAAGATCAAAATATAATCCTCTGTTTGGAACTTGTTTAGCTCTCTCTACTGCTTTTTTTGAGAATGAACAAATAGCCATTCCTGCTGGTAGTCCTAAACACTTTTGAGTTGAAGTTATACAAATATCAATAGCCCACTCATCTACTTTTATTTCTGTACCTGCAGCGTTACTTACTGCATCAACACATACTACAACTTCAGGGTATTTTTTATATACTTTCGACAACATTGCTATGTCATTCATAAGCCCAGTTGAAGTCTCGTTCATTGTAATAGTTATTAAATCATACTTTCCAGTACTTAGTACTTCTTCAAGCATTTCTGGAGTTGTTGGCTGTCCCCATTCAGATTCAAATTTATCTGCGGGTACTGCATTTGATGTACACATTTCAAACCATCTGTTTCCGAATGCTCCCACTGAAAATACTGCTGCTCGTTTTGCTGTACATGATCGAACAGCCCCTTCCATAAGTCCACTTCCTGAACTTGTAGAAAGTAATATTTCTTCTTTAGTATTAAATACTTTTCTCATTTTGTCACTTATGTTTCTTTGTAGCGCTGATGCTTCCTTACCTCTATGTGATATTTGAGGGGTAGCCATTTTTTGAAGTACATCTTCTGCTACCTCTACTGGACCTGGTATAAATAATCTTTTATGCATAATTCAACCTCCAAGGTTTGGCTTTTGCCATTTTTTATTCGTTTTGTTATTTGTCTTGAAGTCTACTAACCGTTTTCATTTTCATTTTACCACTTAACTATGAAATTCTCAACATAATAGAAATTAATATTTTGAAAATTTTAGTGTATATTGTACATTCTTCATATATAAATCTAACATATGTTCTGTATTTTTGTATAAAATTGCAGTTTTAACAATATTTTAAAAAGGCGATTAATTCCACATCATATAACAAATAATTTTGATATATGCACTAAATGTGAAAAAATCACCTTTCCAAAGTTGCTATTATAATATTAACGATTTAATGTTTGCATTACCCTTGATCTAGCGACGCTAAAACTTTGTCGTATAAATTGACTTCACATTTATTATTTTTTAAATGCTCACAATTACCACAACTTTTACTAAAAGCTGTTCCTATTGACGATTGGAATCCGGACCTTACTGCGTTATACCCATTACAACTATTTGCTACATGCATCATTTGTTCTAAAGGTTCTATTTTTGGCATAAAATTCTCCTCCTTATATAGTAAAGACTATCATTTTACTATTATTGTTCCCCTAATTTCCTAAAATTAATCTAAAAAAAAGCTACTAAAACACATAATAATGTTCTAGTAGCTTTTTTATTATTCTAAATTATACATTAATTATCGATTCAGTTTCTCTACAATATTTTGTAGTTAAACACTGTCCTAAATTTCTGGGACACCTTTTACATATGCAATCCATACCCTTGCCATCACACTGTTTTGATAGGTATTCAGGACATTTATCACAGTTATCTCCACCTACAGACATTTTATCACCTTCCATTCTATACTGAATTAATTTATTATTAGCTTATATATGATATACTATTTTTCTTCATTCTCCATCTCATATTTTTTTCTATACTTAACCATTATTTCATTTAAAATATCTGCTGCTATAGTTGGTGTATAGGTAATCGCATTAGCTCCCGCTTGTATTGTTTCTAATATACTACTATCAGTAGGCCCACCTGTAGCTATTATAGGAAACTCTGGATGTTTTTCTCTTATTTTTCTAACTATATAAGCTGTTCTTTTAGCTCCAGAAACATTCAGTATAGTTGCTCCTGCATTTATTCTTGCTTCTATATCTTCATACTCTGATACAACCGTAACTATTATTGGAATATCTATAGTTTCCCTTACTTGTGTTATAACTTCGTTGGTTATTGGACTGTTAACCACTACACCCATAGCTCCTTTAAATTCTGCATCCAGTGCTAAATTAGTCACTCTTTTACCCGTGGTAATCCCTCCACCAACACCACAAAATAGCGGTACATCTGACGCTAATATTAATGCTTCTGTTATTATGGGTTGAGGTGTAAATGGATATACTGCAATAATTGCGTCAGCGTTTGTATTTCTTATAACCGCTACATCTGTAGTAAAAACAAAAGACTTTAATCTTTTCCCAAATATTACGATACCACTAGCCTCTCTTATAACACTTGGTAGTTCTATCATATGACTTCTCAAAATCCCCTTTATCTGAGGTACTTTTTTAGGTTCTTTGTTTTTTTCCATTGATATCCTTCTTTCTTATTTTAATTATTAATATTTTCAAATTAATATTTTCAAATTATAATTATAAAAAGTAACATTATTAGTATAATTATACTTTTTATAATTATTTAATTCTACCCTAAAATAAATATTATTCGAATTATAGTAGTAATTATTTTATATTTACTATAAGATAATT